>JAAZOP010000211.1 GCA_012797735.1 Myxococcales bacterium | reverse complement strand
GCCGCGGCGGGCTTCGCCGTCGGCCCGCGCACGTTGCTGGATGAGCCGGTCGCGGCGCTGGCGGCCTTCCTCCACGGGCGCACCGCGGCGCCCCGCGCGGCCGGCGAGCCGGACTTCACCGCCGAACGGCTGGTGCTGGTGCTGGACGTGGGCGGCGGCACGAGCGACGCGTGCGTGGCGCGCGTCCGCCCCGACGGCGCGGCGCTCGCCGTCGAACTGCGCGCGCTCTCGCGCTTCACGCCCGTCGGCGGCGACGACTTCGACGCCCTGGTCGCCCGCCGCCTCGCCGAAGGGTTCTGCGAGCGTGCGGGCCTCGACCTGAACGCCCTGCCGCGCGGCGATCGGCTGCTGTTCGAGCACCGGATGCGGCTCACGGCGGAACGCGTCAAGCGCGACGTGTCGCGGAGCCCGGAGGACGGGTCGGAACCCGTGGCGCAGGTGCGCCAGTTGTTCCTCCACGGCGAGCACCACCTCGTCGAGCGGATCGACCGCGGCCGCTATGCGGACTGGGTCGCTCCGCTGCTCGCCGACCCCCGCGGGCGTGCGGCCGGCGCCGCGCCGGTCGTGCTCGACGCCCCCTGGGACGCGCTCGGCAAGGCCGGCGTCGCCCCGGCCGACGTGGACCTCGTGCTGGTGGCCGGCGGCATGGCGCTGGTGCCGGCCGTGCGGGACGCGGTGGCCCGGCTGTTCGGGCGTCCTCCGCGTCTCGTGCCCGACCCGCTGCGCGCGGTGGTGGCCGGCGCCGTGCTCCAGCACGCCGCACTGCTCGGCGGCCGCGCCGACCTCCGCCCGGCGGGCGCGAGCGCGGCCGAATCGATCGGCGTGCGCACCGCGGGCGGCGGGTTCCGGCGGCTGATCGGCGCGGGAACGCCGCTGCCCGCCCGGGTCGTCGAACGCGGAGCCTTCGCCGTCCCGCCCGGCCGGGGCCGCTACGTGCGGATCCCGGTGGTCGAGGGGGAGGACCCGCGACCCGACCGGCACCGGTTGCTCGCCACGCTCGCCCTGCGGTTCCCGGGACGCGCGGCCGAGGGGGCGCGCCTGTCGCTCGAGGCGACGCTCGACGAGAACAAGCTGCTCGAACTGCGCGGGTTCCTCGACCGCGACCCGTCGGTGTTCGTCGCGGCGCGGCTGCGGCTGGACGAGCCGGCGGCCGGCGCGCCCGCCGCTCCCCGGGAGGACGGATGATCTGGACCGGCCGGCGCGCGGCGCCTCTGCACGACTGGGCGATGACGCAGCGGGAGGCGGTCGAACTGCAACGCCGGCTGGCCGGCCGCGTCTCGACGGTGCCGCCTCGCCGCCCGCCGCGCACTGTCGCGGGCCTCGACGTGTCGGTCCGGCGCGGCGAGACGACCTGCCGCGCCGGCGCGGTCCTGATGACCGTCGAACCGCTCGCCGTCGTCGCGCGCGCGCGGGTCGAGCGACCGGTGCCGTTCCCGTACGTCCCGGGGCTGCTGTCGTTCCGCGAACTGCCCGTGCTGCTCGAGGCGTTGGCCCGGCTGCCGGAGCCGCCGGACGTCCTGGTGCTCGACGGACACGGCCGGGCACACCCGCGCCGCTTCGGCCTGGCCTGCCACCTCGGCGTGTGGGCCGACCTGCCGGCCCTCGGCGCAGCCAAGAGCATCCTCTGCGGCACGCACGGCCCTCTCGGCCGCGCGCGCGGATCCACCGCCCCGCTGGTGCACCGCGGCGAGACGGTCGGCGTCGCGCTCCGCACGCGCGACGGCGTCCGGCCGATCTACGTGTCGGTCGGACATCGCCTCGACCTGGCGACGGCCGTCGCCCTCGCCCTGCGCCTCGCCCCGCGCTACCGGCTGCTCGACCCGATCCGGGAGGCGCACCGCCTGGTCAACGAGCCTGCGCCCGAACGGGCCGGCGGCGCGTCCCAGCGGCCCTGAAGCGGCGGACGCACGCCGGTGCCCGACAACGGCTCGACGGCGCGGGAGCCCCGGGCGGCGCAGGATCCCGGCTCAGTCCACCGCCTCGCCGTCGCGGACGCAGCGGACGTGGACTCCTTCGCTCTCCTTCGCGGTTGACTTGAGCGGTCCGTCGGCGAAGTCGACGGCCCAGGCTTCGGACGGTTGGCCGGCGGTGGTCGAGGTCCAGAAGGGCAGGTTCGGCGTCTCGGGGAAGACTGCGGCGTCGAGCGCGGGGCGCAGCCGGCGGTCGTCGATGAGGCTCGTCAGCTCGGTCGTGTTCGGCAAGCGCCAGTCGTTGAAACCGGCCCAGGAGAGGTTCTCGCAGTACGACAGCGCTTCCCGCCAGTTCATCGCGGCCGATTCGTCCGTCGCGCAGGCGGAATCACGGCGGCGGGCGACGCAACCCTGCCAGACGAGGCCGGTGGCGGCGTCGAGCACGACGGGGTAGCCGGCCACCGGCTCGCTCCGCACGAAGCGGACGGCCGGCCCCGCACGGGACGGACTCCGCACGCAGCGCACGGCCTGCGACTCCGCCTTGTTCGGGCGCGGGGTGACCGTGCCGTCGTCCACGGAGTCGAACCGGGCGAACCGGACCGCCCAGGCTTGGTCGTCCGACCCGGCCAAGGACGACGACGACCAGAAGAGCGCGCCGGTGGTCGACAGCCCCGGGAACGCGACCCGGTCGATGGAGAACTCGCCGCCGAAATCGAGCAGGGTCTGGAGTTCGTAGCGGTCCGGAAGACGCCAGTCGGCCAGGTCGTTCCAGTCGAGTTCCTCGCACCAGGCCACCGCATCGGTCCAGGTGAGCGCGCGCATCTCGCCGCTGTTGCACAGGGCGCCGTCGAGACCCGCCGGGCAACCTTGCCAGTCGAGGCCCGAGACGTTGTCGTGCACGACCGGCTGCGTGGTACTAGCGGTTCGCGAGAACCGCGCGGTGACGCTATGCCCGACGTCCCAGCCGTACTGCGCATCCTGGCCGCAGAATGCCGTGGTTTCGCAGCCGGTTCGGGCCGTCCCGCCCGGACAGGTTCCCGTGGGGGTGGTCTCGTTGAAGCACACACGCTGGTTGGTGTCGGGCAGGGACCAGTTCGGCCCGGGCGCGTTGCAGGCGGCGGTCCCGCATCCCGGCGAGACGCAGACGCCGCCGGAGCAGATGTCGTAGTCGCGGTCCGACGTCGTTTCGGTCGTGCAGCGGGTGAAGTCCGGGCGGGGCGTCCAGGCGGTACGGTTCACGTCCGGCTGACACCATTCGCATGCATTGGCCGGATTGACGGCGTTCTCGTCGTAGGCGGCGCCTCCGATCCAGCATCCCGTGGCGGGCACGTCCTCGCCGTCGCCGTCGACGTCGGCGTCGGCGTCCGCGTCCCCGTCCGGCCCGATGTCGGCATCCGCATCCCCGTCCGCTCCGGTGTCCGCGTCCGCATCCCCATCCGGCCCGATGTCGGCATCCGCATCGGCGGCGTCCGGGGGTCCATCCCGGGCGACGTCGCCGTCGCTCTGTTCGATGACGGAGCCGCAGCCGGTCGCCAGGGCAGCGACCCAGGCCAACGAAACGATCTTCAGCTGTCTGGAACGACGCATCGCCAAACCTCGCCTCGGGCGTGCACGGATCGCCCGCCTGTGGTTCGATCATGATGCAGCGGCCGGTGGCGCGCAAGGACGGCATCGCGGGCCGCCGCGGAAGACGGGGGAGAGGTCGAGCGGTCGGGCGACCGGACCGGCGGGCCCGTCGCGGTGGACAGAAGCACGGAACGGCCGTCCCGCGGGGAGGGGGCTTGCGCGGAGAAGAACGGAGGGAGAACGAGGGAGGGGGGAGGGAGCGCCGCTAGTAGCGATCGCCGCCGCGGCCGCCGCGGCCGCCGCGACCGCCGCCGCCGAAACCGCCGCGACCGCCGCCGCCGCCGCCGCGATCCTCGCGCGGACGGGCCTCGGCCACCGTGATCGTCCGGCCCTGCAGCTGCGTGCCGTTCAGCGCCTCGATCGCGCGCTGACCTTCCTCGGCGCTCGCGAACTCGACGAACCCGAATCCCTTGGACCGGCCGGTCATGCGGTCCATGATCACGGTCGCCGAGATCGGATTCCCGTGGGGGGCGAACGCCGCCCGCAGGTCCTCGTCACGCGTGTCGTAAGAGAGGCTGCCAACGAAGAGCTTCATGTTCCTTACCTTCCGTGTCGAACCCTGTCGACGTCTCCCGGCTCGGTTGATACGCGAATCCGTCCGCCGGGCGGGAACGACCGCGTGTTCTCTCCGGCGGATCGGCGAACAGACGTCGACGCGGACGGAACGAGAACGGACGCAACATAGCACAGATCGGGGTGCCGTCCGCAAGGAATCTGCGCCTCGCGGGCCGGGATCAGATCAGGCCGCAGTAAACCGCCGGAATTACACCACGATTGTTTCCGTTCCGGCACTCGAAGACCTCGCCGTCCGGGTCGACGATCACCGTGACGGCGGTGGTCGTGGTGCCGGCCGGAACGGTCCAGGTGCAGGACACCTCGGTGCAGTCGCCGGGGGCGAGGAGCCGGGGCAGCGTGGTCTCGCAGGCGATCGGCGCGCCGGCGTCGGGGTCGCCGGCCCAGAACACGACGCGGGCGCCGTCGGGGACCGGGTTGGTGCCGCGGTTGCAGACGTTCGCCGCCAGATCAACGTCGCCCACGACGTCCTCGCACAGTTCCTCGACGCGCGACAGCGAGACGGTCAGGTCGGCGGCGCCGCGACGTTCGAGCGACCCCTGGGTGTTCATGCGGAAGTTGTTGAGTTCGGGGTCGGCGTGGTTGGGGCGCCAGGTCGAGGTGCGGGGGATGGTGCCGTCGTCGGCGACGTGGGTGATCGAGTAGGCGTGCTGGTTCCACAAGGGGCGCGAGGCGGCCCAGGTATCCTCCGCGTCGCGCAGCACGACGACGCCGGTGCCGCTCTCGAAGGTCGAGGTGCCCCGGGTGAAGATCGGGTCGGTGGCCGGGCAGGTCACGCCGCGGGTGAGCGCGACGACGATCTCGCTGTTGAAGTCGCCATCGACGTCGGCGATCACCGGGAACTCGTAGCCGGTGCCGGAGGAGGCGCTGCGGGAGAAGAGCACCTCGCCGTCGGTGCCGCGGTAGATGCGCGCGAAACACTCGTCGGCGTACACCACCTCGGCCACGCCGTCGGCGTCGAAGTCGAAGACGGAGGAGCCGGTGACGTTGGAACTGAGGTCCTGGGACGGCCGGCTCCAGAGCACGCCGCGGGGCAGGCCGGGGGCGCGCGCGCAGCCCGGACCGGTGTCGGCGGCGATGTCGCAGTCCAGGTCGAAGACGGTATAGCGGCTGCCGCCGGCGACGGCGAACTCGCGCCGGCCATCGCCGTCGAAGTCGCCGATCGTCGGCGGGCCGCCGCGTCCCGCCACGCCGGTGCCCTCCGCCGGCAGGTCGAACGGACCGAAGACCACGTCGCCGCCGGCGGTCATCACCCGCACGCGGCCGGTCGCGGTGTTGGGCGAGTCGATGGCGGGGGCGGCGGCGACGACGAGTTCCGCGCGGCCCGGGGCGTCGCCGACCGCGCCGGGGAAATCCCCCAGGTCGGCGACCGCCACGTGGCCGATGCGGGTCGCCTCGACCAGCTCGTCCGCCGGCGGCGCCCAGTACGGCTCGCGCACCCAGTCGCGCGCGACGGCGTCCCACGCGAAGACGCCGTCCGGCGCCGCCAGTTCGGGCGCACCGTCGAGGTCGACGTCCGCGACGACGGCGAACAGCCCGAGCCGCAGGTAGTTGGTGTAGGTCTGGGCCGGATTGAGCAGGCAGCCGCCGGCGTCGTAGACGAAGCGGTCGAACAGCACCTCGGGGACGCCGTCGTCGTCGAGGTCGTGCATCGAGGGACCGTTGTTGTTGAGCCACTCGTTGGGCACGTGGCGCGGCTCGCCCGGCAGGTCGCAGCGGCGGCCGTACCACAGCCGGACCGGCCGGCGCGTCGTCGGGTCGATCCGGAACGCGACAAGACCGCCGGCGGTGTCGGTCGCCTGCAACGCGGCGCCGACGATTTCGGGGCGGCCGTCGGGCGCGCGGTCCAGGTCCCCGATTGCGAAGTTGCTGGCGTAGACCAGGCGGTCCGCCGGGTCCTCGAGCCGCGCCTGTTCGAGGCAGGTGCGCCCGTCGAGCAGCCGGAGGATCGCGCCGTCGTGCGAGGTGGCGAAGGTGGCGACGACGATCGAGGGGGCCAGCACGAGCGGGTCGTCGTCGAGGTTGAAGTCGGCGACCATCGGCGCGCCGTAGACCTGGTTCCAGGCCGCGAACGGCCCGGTGTCGCCCTCGTTCGTCCACCGGCACTGCTCGGCCGGCGCGAACTCGCCGACCTCGATCTCGCGCTCGCAGGTGGGGTCGAGCACCACGTCGGGCGGCGTTCCGTACGGCGTGCAGCGGCCCTCGGCGTCGCAGTAGCTGTCGCCGGCGCAGTCGTCGTGGGTGGCGCAGGGTCCGAGATCCACGAGGCAGCCGCCGTAGGCGCAGCGCTGGCCCGTCGCGCAGCAGGCGTCGCCGCAGACCACGCCCGACTCGCAGCCGGCCTCGGCGTCGCCGTCGCCGTCGCCGTCGCCCCGCCGTCCGCGTCCGCATCCCCGGCGCCGTCCGCCTCCGCGTCGGCCTCGCCGCCGCCGTCCGGGGACACGCAGCGGCCGCCCACGCACAGTCCCCCCGGGCACTGCTCGTTGGTCGTGCAGGCGCCGGCGTCGTCCCCGCCGCCGCACTCGCAGCCGCCGAGCGCGACCAGCAGGGCGGCGATCCACCGGAACCTCACGCGCGAGAAGCATTCCATCGCCGGCTCCTTTCCCGACGGTTCACGGCACGAGCGGCGGGGGCGGCTGGCGCCGCCGGCGCTCCTCGAGCCGCAGGACCTGGTACGCCAGACGCACGGCCAGATCGTCGATCCGCGCCGCGGCGTCGAAGACCGGCGCGTCGTCCGCCGCCTCCGCGCCGGGACCCAGGGCGCCCGGCAGGTCGCTTTCGCGCAGCGGCGGATCGCGCGCCGGGTCCTCGCGCGCTTCGCCGACCGTCAGGTCGGGCACGATCCCGTTGCCCTGGATCGCCTGCCCGGCCGGCGTGTAGAGGCGGGAGACGGTGAGGCGCAGCGCGGAGCCGTCGAGCAACTCCACCAGCCGCTGCACGGTCCCCTTGCCGAAGGTCTGCTCGCCGATCAGCGTCGCCCGCGCGTTGTCGTGCAGCGCGGCCGCGAGGACCTCCGCCGACGAGGCGGTGTAGCCATCGACCAGCACCGCGACCGGCAGCGACTCCCACCGCGAACCGGGATGCGCCGTGCGGTCGTCGCTCTCCTCCTCCGTCCGGCCGCGCGTCGAGACGATCACCCCTTCGGCCAGGAACAGATCCGCGATCCCCACCGCCTCGTCCACCACCCCGCCCGGATTGTCGCGCACGTCCAGGATCACGCCGCGCAGGCCGTCGGGGCTGCGCGCGTCGAGCGTCCGGAGCTGCTCGTCGAGCCGGCTCGCGGCGCGCTCGTGGAAGTAGTGGATCCGCACCAGCACGTAGCCCGGCTCGAGGAACTCCGCCTGCACCGTCGGCAACTCCACCACCTGCCGCACCAGCCGCACCTCGAACGGCGGCTCCTCGCCCCGCCGCAACCGCAACCCCAGCACCGTCCCGACCGCACCCCGCATCCGCGCCACGATCTCGCTCATCGCCAGCCCGACCAGCGGCTTGCCGTCCACCTCGAGCACCACGTCTCCGGCGCGAAGACCCACCCGCTCGGCCGGAGACTCCGGAAACACCTTGACCACCTCGTACTGCCCCGCACGGTACTCGACCTGGAACCCGGCGCCCCCGTAGATCCCCGACAGGTCGTCCTGGAACGCCCGGTAGGCGTCCGGGTCGAGGAAGTCGCTGTGCGGGTCGAGCGCCCGCACCATCCCGCGGATCGCCGCGTAGTACAGGTCGCGCCGCTCCACCTCGTCCACGTACTCGTCCTGGATGTGCGTCAGCACCCGGCGGAACAACGCCTCCGGGTCGCTCAACACGCGCTGCGCCCGGCCCGCCTGCTCGCGCGGAACGGTCTCGTCGATCTCCTGCGCGCGGGCCGGCGGCGCCGCGACGGCGAGCGCCACGGGAAGGAGGAGAAGCGCGCTGCGGTATGCCCCATTGACGAACCCTGTCATGGTTCCATACACTACCACACATCAGCGGCGCGAGCCCTCAGTTTGCGGGCCCGTCGGGAGGGTCAGATGGTCGGTTCGGACAAGCGCAAGCAGAGCCTCTACTTCCCGGAAGACATGCTGCAGGAGATCCAGGCCGAGGCGACGCGGCAGGACCGGTCCCTGTCGTGGATCGTGCAGAAGGCCTGGAAGATCGCGCGCAAGGAGATCATGAAGTTCCCGAGCGTCACGGAGGAGGACGACGGGTTGGACGACAAGCGGGGGAAGGAAGAATAGCGCCCGAGGTCCGGGCGGCATCGGTCGGAGCATGGCGATCCAGCGTCCTGCCAGCGTGGCCCCGCTGTTCGATGCGCTTTCGGCGCATCAGATGATCTCGCGCATCGAGCGGGAGGTCCGGCGGGCGATTCTGGGGAAGGACGACGTGATCCGGCTGGCGGTGACGTGCCTGGTGGCGGGCGGTCACCTGCTGGTGGAGGACGTGCCCGGGGTCGGCAAGACGACGCTGGCGCGGGCGGTGGCACGGGCGGTCGGCGGGTCGTTCCGGCGGATCCAGTTCACGAGCGACCTGTTGCCGACGGACATTCTCGGCGTTTCGATCTACGACCAGGAGGCGGGGTCGTTCCGGTTCCACCCGGGACCGATCTTCGCGAACGTGGTGCTGGCGGACGAGATCAACCGGGCGACGCCGAAGACGCAGAGCGCGTTGCTGGAGGCGATGAGCGACCGGCAGGTGACGGCGGAGGGGGAGACGCGGCCGTTGCCGGAGCCGTTCCTGGTGGTGGCGACGCAGAACCCGCTGGAGATCGTGGGGACGTACCCGCTGCCCGAATCGCAGCTCGACCGGTTCCTGATGCGGGTGGTGATGGGGTATCCGGCGCCGGAGGCCGAGGTGCGGCTGATGGCGGGGCATTCGCACGAGGACGCGTTGCGGCACGTCAGCGTGGCCTGCACGACGGCCGAGCTCGTGGCGCTGCAGCGCACGGTGGTGACGGTGCGCATCGAGGACTCGCTGCTGCAGTACGTGCATGCGCTGGTGCAGCGCACGCGGCAGGGAGGCACCTTCGCCGTCGGCTGCTCGCCGCGCGGCGCGATGGCGCTGGTGCAGGCGGCGCGCGCCCGTGCCCTGGCGGAGGCCCGCGACTACTGCGTGCCGGACGACGTCCAGCGCGCCTTCCTGCCGGTCCTGGCGCACCGGCTGCACCCGCCGGGCGGGATGCCGGAGGACGGGCGGGCCTACGCCGAGGACGCCCTGCGCCGCATCCTGGCCTCGGTCCCGGTCCCCACCTGACGCCATGGCCGCCACCCTCCGGGAGCGCCTGCGCGCGGGACGCCGCCGGCTGCGCTTCACGCGCGAGGGTCGCTGGTTCGTCGCCGTCACCCTCGGCATCGGCTTCGCGGCCATCAACACCCAGAACAACCTGCTCTACCTCCTGCTCTCGCTGCTCGTCTCGCTGATCATCCTCTCGGGCGCCCTCTCCGAGGCGGTGCTGCGCCGGCTCGACATCTCCCGCACCCCGCCGCTCACGATCTTCGCCGGCCGGCGCACGCCGATCGAGATCCGCGTCCGCAACCCCAAGCGGTACCCGTCCTACGCGGTGGAGGTCGAGGACCTGATCGACGGCCACGTGACGATGCGCCGCTGCTTCTATCTCAAGGTCTCGGCCGGCCGGGAGCAGGCGACGACGTACCCGTTCGCGTTCCCCCGGCGCGGGCGCTACCGCTTCCGCGGCTACGAGGTGCGCACCAAGTTCCCGTTCGGCCTGTTCGTCAAGTCGCGCATCGTGACGGCTCCGCTGGAGGTGCTGGTGTTCCCGGAGCCCCTGGCGACCGGCGCGCGGCACGAGACGGCGAAGGGGGCGGAGGAGACGGCGCGCGTGGAGCGGCGCGGCACCGGCGCCGAGCTGCTCGACCCGCGCCGTTTCGTCCCCGGCGACGACCCGCGGCTCGTGCGCTGGCGGCTCTCCGCCAAGACCGGCCAGCTCCTCGTGGCCGACCGCGCGGCGGACGAGTCGCGACGGCTCGAGCTGCGGATCGACAACCGCGTGGCGGCGTCGGCCCGCACGCCCGAGGAGGTGGCGCGCGAGGAGGCCCGGATCGAGCGCGAGATCTCGGGGGCGGCCTATCTGGTGCTGGACGCGGCGCGCAGCCCCTCGGCCACCGTCCGCGTGCAGGCCTGCGACGCCGGCATCGGCCCGCTCCCCGCGGCGCGGACCCGCGCCCTGCTGGCGTTCCTGGCGCTGCTGCCCGTGCACCGCCCCGAACCGGGAGAGCCCGCCGCCGCGCCGCCGCCCGTTCCACCCCGCGCCGCGGCCTCGACGTCGCGGGAGGCCCGGCCGTGAGATTCCGCCGCATCCAGGAACTGGTGCTGCTGGCCTTCGCCGGCATCGGCCTGACCGTCCTCGCCCTGTCCGGGGCCGCTGGTCCCGTCGTCTCCTGGCTCGCGCCGCTGGCGTTCCTCGCCTCGCTGGCCGTGCCCCGCGCCTGGATGGAGGCGCGCCGCTGGCAACGCGTTTGGACCGCGGTGGCGGTGGCGGCCATCGCCGCCGCAATCGCGGCGATCGCCGCGGGCTCCCCCCTGATCCTCGTCACCGCACAGCTCGCCGCCTACCTCCAGGTGCACAAGGCGTTCAACCGCACCGCCGCCCGCGACCAGGAACAGATCGCCCTCCTCGCCCTGGGGCACGTCGCCTTCGCCACCATCCTCCTCACCGGCCTCAAGTACGCCCTGCTGCTCGTCCTGTTCGTCGTGCTCGCCCCCCTGCTGCTCACGCTGCTGCACCTCCGGCGCGAGATCGAGCAGAAGTACGCCGGAAGCGTCGAGGGCGGCCGCGACGACCAGACGCTGGCTCGCGTGCTGCGCACGCGTCGCGTCGCGACCCCCGGCTTCGTCGCCGCCCTGCTGGCGTGCGCCGTGCCGCTCCTGCTGCTGACCGCCCTGTTCTTCGTCTCCCTGCCCCGCCTCGGCTTCGGCCTCCTCGCCGGCCGCGTCGGCGGCTCCTTCCTGATCGGCTTCTCGGACCGCATGGAGCTCGGCGACCTGGTCCCGCTGGCCGACGACCCGACACCGGTCCTGCGCGTCGAATTCCCCGACGGCACCCCTCCGTCGGCCCAGCTCGCGCAGCTCCGCTTCCGCGGCACCACCTTCGACACCTACGACGGCCGCGCCTGGCGCCGCACCTCCTGGGAGGCCCGCTCGACCCGGCACGACGAGCCGCCCGCCTACGCCCTCCCCGTGCCGGGACCCCGGGCCGCCGGCCACCTGCGCGTGCGCGTCCTGCAGGAACCTTTCGAGCCGCGCCTCTTGTTCCTGCCCGCCGGCACCCGCGCCTTCTCCTTCCGCGAACCCAAGCCGCGACAGCCGGGCCTGCGACCGTCCCCGCTCGAGTGGTACGGCGACGGCACCGTGGGCTACCGCGAGGCCGGCGAAGAAGGCGTCCGCTTCGAGGCCCTGGTCGGGCGCTGGCCGGACGGCGTGCGCACCCCCGAGGCCGGCGCCTGGGACACCGCGACCGGCGACGACCCGTATCGCCGCCTCCCGCCCGACGCCGACCGGCTGGTGGACCTCGCCCGCCGGCTCACCGGCGGCCTCGACGACCCCCGCGCCCGCGCGGACGCGATCCTCTCCTACCTCCGCAACAACTTCCGCTACACCCGGACCCGCAGCGCCCAGGCCGGCGAACGCCCGATCGAGAACTTCCTGTTCGACTGGAAGGAAGGGCACTGCGAGTACTTCTCCAGCGCGATGACCCTCCTGGCCCGCGCCGCCGGCCTGCGCGCGCGCAACGTCAGCGGCTTCCTCGGCGGCCACTGGAACGAGATCGGCGACTACCTCACCGTCCGCCAGTCCAACGCCCACTCCTGGAGCGAGGTCGAGATCCCCGGCGCCGGGTGGCTCGTCTACGATGCCACGCCGCCGGCCGAAGTCGAGGCGGTGGGCCGCACCGGCGGCTTCCTCGGCTGGCTCGGCGACCTGATCGATGCGCTGCGCACCGCGTGGCACCAGCACGTGGTCGCCTTCGACGTCCCCCGCCAGGTCGGCCTCCTGCGCTCGCTCGCCGAGGGCTTCCGGCAGATCCGCGACGCGCTGGCCGCCCTCGCGCGCGACGCCCGCTCGCTCCTCCTCACGCTGCTCGCCGTCGCCGCCGCCGCCCTGCTCGGCTGGCGCCTCGCCCGCCGGTT
>JAAZOP010000210.1 GCA_012797735.1 Myxococcales bacterium | reverse complement strand
CGGTCGGCCGCGGTCGGGTTGGCCGCGGGCACGCCCGGTTGCCCCGGCGCCGGGGCGGGCTCGGCTGCCGGCGCGATCGCGGTCGTCGCCGCCGGCAGGTCGTCGGGGTACGGGTCGCCTTCGGGGTCACCGGCGGGTTGCGCCGCGGCGGTCGCCGCCGCGACGAGGCTCGCCGTCAGGAAGCCTGGCCAGATCCCGTATCGCGTCATGGCGCGGGATGCTACCCGCCCCGCGCGGTCGAAGGCAATGCGTTCCGGCGACTCCGGATGCACCGCCGGCGGCGCGATCGCGGGCGCGGGCGTCCGGCGGAGAGAAGCATCCTGCATGGCGCGGCCAGGGGCCGTCACCCAACCCGACCCCTGGGCCGTGCGTCGAGAGTCGAGCGTCCAGGGACGAGAGTTTCGTCGCGTGCCGCGACGAACTTGGCAGGAAGCTAATCAACGGGGTCGCGACCAGGGTCGCGGCACGATCGCCGGGACGCGCCGCATGCGCTCCGTGTACTCCGGGTGGCCCGCCTGCATCCGGCGTTCGACCAGCCGCAGCGAGACGAACCGGAAGAGCAGGGTGATCGCCAGCGGACCGGCGACGGTCCACCACGCGCGGTCCGGCGCCGCCGCGAGACCGAACAACCAGAGGCCCCACCAGAACAGGATCTCCCCGAAGTAGTTCGGGTGCCTCGACCACGCCCACAGTCCGGTGGCGAGCAGCGCCTCCCGGGGCGGTCTCGAGCGGACGAACCGCAGGAGTTGCCGGTCGGCCGTCGCCTCGATCCAGATCGCCGCGAGCGTCACGGCGGCGGCGAGGCCGTCGAGCGGTCCGACGGGGCGGCCGCCGGTCACGGTCGCCGCGTGGACCGAGAGCAGGCCGAGGAACACCATCACGGTCGGCATCGCGTGCAGCGCGGCGAAGCTCGCCGGCCAGTACCACGGGCCGGTCCGCCGCCGGACATCGACATAGCGCCAGTCCTCGTCCGACAGGCCGTCCCATGAGCGGGCCCAGTTCCAGGTGAGGCGGGCGCCCCACAGCGCGACGAGGCCCACGACGACGGCGCGGCGCAGCGGGTCGGCGGCGTCGCCGGGCCCGCCCCAGGCCCACCAGGCGGCGAGCGGGATCGGCGCGACGCTCCAGTACGGGTCGTAGACGCTGGTGTTGTCGAGGGCGAGGCTGAAGACGAAGACGGCGACGGTGCCCGCGGCGTCGGCGACGGCGGCGGTCCACAACGGGTCGAGGTTCCGGGCCAGATCGCCGGCGAACCAGGCCGCCGCGCCGGCCACGGCGTAGGCGAACGCGACCACCCCGAGCGCACCGCGCCGCCCCGGCCACCACGGACGGCCGCCGCCTTCCCCGGACTTCGGTTCCGCCTGCATCGTCCGCCCTCCGGTCTCCCGCGCCTCGCCGGCGTCCGCCGGGCCGGTCGTCCCGCCGCCGCCCTCCGAGTTTCCCGGTCCGGCGCGCCGGCAGCCGCCCAAGCTACTCGACTCCGTCCCGTCGTGCTACAAGATCGGCGGCGGAGGGGGTCTTGCGCCGCCGTGCCGGCCCTGGGGTCGCGGCGCGGCGGCGGGGAGGGCCACGATGCGCGAGGCATGCGGCACGTTTCGGAGTCGGGTCGCCCGCGCGGCGCTCGCCCTGTTCTCGACGGCGGCGCTCGGCGGTTGCGACGCGGCGGTGACGGCGGACGACGAGTCCGGCGCGGTGCGGCGTCCGATCGTCGGCGGCGACGCGGAGAGCGGCTACCCCGGCGTCGGAGCGCTCGTCATCGAGCCCGCCTACACCGGCACGACGCCCGCGCACTTCTGCTCCGGCTCGCTGATCGCCCCGCAGTGGGTCCTGACGGCGGCGCACTGCGCCCTTCCCGAGGGCATCCGCTACTACATGGTGTCGTTCTTCATCGGCACGGACGTGACCCGTCCCGGGCAGATGTACGAGGTCGATTCGGTGCACCCGCACCCGTCGTACAGCGATCGGACGCACGACTACGACATCGCGCTGGTGCATCTGGCGACCGCCGTGCCCTCTTCCGTGGCGACGCCGTACCAGCCGGCGACGAGCGCGCCGAGCCGGGGGGCGAGCGTGTTCTGGGTCGGCTGGGGGGTGAACGACGGCGTGCGCGACACCGGGGCGGGGATCAAGCGCAGCGGAACCGGGACGATCGACAGCGTGTCGACCCGCCAGTACAGCTACTCGTTCACCGGCCAGATGCCGTGCAGCGGCGACTCGGGCGGCCCGGGCTTCACCGGCACCGGCAGCGCGCAGCGCATCGCCGGGATCGTCTCGACGGGGGACGAGGACTGCCGCTATTCGGGGAACGACACGCGGGTCGACGTGTTCTCGTCGTGGATCACCTCCACCATGGCCGGTCCGACCGGGACGCCGAACTGCAACCCGCTGGGCGGGTCGTGCGGCGTCGAGGCGTGCTGGCCGGTGGAGGACGACATCTGGGCCTGCCTGCCGAGCGACCGGCGATCCGGGGGCGCCTCGTGCAATCCCGACCCCGCGACCTGGGGCGAGACCGTGCCGTGCGCCGACGGGTACGTCTGCATGGAGATCACGCCCGGGGTGGGCCAGTGCGTCGATTTCTGCCGCGGCGACGGCGACTGCCCCGGCGGGCAGAGCTGCGTGATCCCGATCTTCGTCGGCGTCCCCGACGTCGGCGTCTGCCTCCCGATCTGCGACCTGCTCGGCGGCGACTGCGGCGGCGGGACCGCCTGCTACCCGGTCGACGGTCCGCTCACCGGGTGCCGCGAGAGCCGCGGCCTGGGCGACGGCGCGACCTGCGACCCGGTCGTCCCGAGCACGGGAGCGGTGCCGTGCGCCGACGGCCTCTCCTGCACCCGGGTCGGCGGGATCCACGACGGAGAGTGCACCCCGTACTGCCGCAGCGACGCCGACTGCGGCGCGACGGAGATGTGCGACATCCCCGTCTTCCGCACGATCCTCGACGTCGGCGAATGCGTCTGCGCCGATCGCGACCGCGACGGATGGTGCCTCCCGGAGGACTGCAACGACGCCGAGCCGACCGCCAATCCCGGGCTGGCCGAGCAGTGCGGCGACGGGATCGACAACAACTGCGACGGGACGACCGACGAGGGGTGCGGCTGCGTGGACGAGGACCGCGACGGCGCCTGCCGCCCCGACGACTGCGACGACGGGAACGCGGCGGTCCATCCGGGCGCGGCCGAGGTCTGCGGCGACGGGCTGGACAACAACTGCGCCGGCGGGGTCGATGAGGGGTGTCCGTGCGCGGACGTCGATGCGGACGGCTTCTGCCCACCCGCCGACTGCAACGACTCCGATCCCGCCGTGAACCCCGCCTCGGCCGACGCCTGCGGCGACGGGATCGACAACAACTGCAACGGCACCACCGACGAGACGTGCACGTGCGTCGACAACGACCTCGACGGATGGTGCGCCGCGGACGACTGCAACGACGACGACCCGTGGTTCAATCCGGCGACGCCGGAGGACTGCACGGCGTGGGTCGATCGCGACTGCGACGGGCTGTTCGGCACCGACGACCCCGACTGCCCCGCGTCCGGCGACGACGGCTGCGGTTGCGCGGCGCCGGGCCGGCCCGGCTCCTCCGTCTTCCTCCCGCTGCTGCTCGCCGCCGGGGCCCTCGGCGTCCGCCGGCGCCGCGGGGCGCGGTAGCACCGCATGCGATTCTCCATCCCGCCGGCCGCCTCGCCCGTGCCGCCCGCGTCCGGACCGGCCGCCGTCCCGCCGGCCGCG
>JAAZOP010000209.1 GCA_012797735.1 Myxococcales bacterium | reverse complement strand
GGTCGACACGGCCGCCGGAACGGTCCTCGACGCGCTCAGCTACGAGGGTGCGATCACGCGCGCGACGTTCACGGGGGTGTCCGGCGAGTTCAACCTCGTGGAGGGGGCGGCGACGTCCGCGCAGGACAACAGCACGACGCCGGCCTCGCTGATCCGGCTGCCGGACGGGGCGGACACGAACGACGCCGCGTCCGACTGGCGGGTGACGGCGACGCCGACGCCCGGACTGCCCAACGTCCTCTGAACGAGGTCCCGGCCCGCCAGGTTCGGGGCGTCGTCGCTCGGGGCGTCACCCCCGGGGCGTCGCGCCCGCGTTGACATCGGATCGACCTCGCAGCAGAGTCGGCGGCCGGCGGAGGTGAAGGTTCCGATGCGGAAGGGGACGATGACGGTGGCGGTGACCGGGGCGGCCGGGACGGTGGGTGCGCTGCTCGTGGAGGAGCTGCTGCAGCGGGACCGCGTCCGGGTGATCCGCGTGGACCTTCCCGGCGTGCCGCTGCCCGAGCTGCCGCCGGGCGTCGCGAAGCGGGTCGAGGACCGTCCGGGGGACCTGACGGACGTCTCGTTCGCCCGGCCCGCGATCCGGGGCGCGACCCACGTCGTGCACTGTGCGGCGGTCCGGGACCTCGGCCTGCCGTTCGCGGCGCTCAAGCCGATCAACGTCGATGCCGTCGGCTGGTTGTACGAGGCCGCACGCGAGGAGGGGGTGCGGGCGTTCGTCCACCTGTCGACCGGCGACGTCTACCAGCGCACGCGCGGGGTGATCACGGAGGACACGCCCCTGCGGGCCGACAGCGACTACGAGCAGACCAAGCTGGACGCGGAGGCGATGGTCCAGCAGCACGCGCGGCGCGGCGGTCCGGGATGGGTGATCCTGCGTCCCGCGCAGGTGTACGGCCCCCGCGGCAAGCTGCTGGCCGGCTCGCTGTTCACCCTTCCCCCGATGCTCAAGCTCGTGTCCGGCGGCGCCGCGATGATCGGCGTCCGCGGGGGACCGAGGTCCAACTGGGTTCACGCCGGCGATGTGGCCCGCGCGGCGCTGTTCCTTCTCGAGCGGCCCGACGCGTACGGCGAGGCGTTCAACGTCTGCGACGACACGCCGTTGCCGTTCGGGGAGATCGTCAACGCCGCGATCGCCGCCTACGGCTTCTCGATCACGGCCACGGTCCCGATCCCGCCGCGGTGGGTCGGCCGACTCGCGGTTCCGCTGCTCGAGAGCGACCCGGTGCTGGGCACGATCAACGCCGCCGCCTCCGTCCTGTGGAGGCTGGTCCGGCAGCGCCACGACCTGGCCGGGGATCTGTCGCCGCGGATCGATCGGGCGCTGGGGGCCTACCTGATCCGCGACCGCATCTACTCCAACGAGCGGCTGCGGCGGCTCGGCTGGGAGCCCCGTCATCCCGATTTGCGACGGGCGCTGCCGGAGGTGCTGGCGTGGTACCAGGAGCGCCGGTGGGCCCCGCGCTACGACGCCGGCGTGCCGGCGGAGACGCTGGATCTCGGCTTCGAGCTGACGGAGACGCTGGCGGGCGCCTGGCGGCGCACGGACGACCTGCTGGGCGGCGACCGCAGGTTCGCGCTCACGGCGACCTGGTCGGTCGAGCGGGCCCGTGCGCTGCCGAGCGCTCCCGTCGCCCGGCTGCACGGCACGCTGTTCGCGGAGGACTTGGCCGACGGCGTGCCGCTCGCCGGCACGCTCGAATTCTCCCTGCTGTCGCGGCGCCGGCTGGTTTACGATTTCGAGTTCGCGGGGCGGGACGGCGCGACGTTCCGTTTCCACGGGCAGCGGCGGTTCGACCCGCTCCGCCCGCTGGAGAGTCTCCGGGTCCTGCACGGGCGGATCGTCGCCCCCGACGGGCGTGAGCTCGGCACGGTGACCGCCACCTTCGACCTGGTGAACGACCTGCTGCCGATGGCGCTCTCGCTGCGCCCGGTCGGCTGAGGTGGACCGCCGCTTCGGCGCCCGCTATCCTTGCCGCATGAACGCACATCCCCGATCCGGGCTCCCGAGTTCGTTCCGTCCCGTGTGGCTGGCCGCTTTCGTCGCCGCGACCGCCGTCGCGGGCTGCAACGAGTCGCGCAGCGAGCCGGCCCCTACCTGCGGCCCGGCCGCGCGTCCCGGCGGCGGCGAGCTGGAGTTCGTGCGCAACCTGTCGATCGGCAACACCGGCTGGTTCTCCTCGCCCGCCGTGCTCGACCTCGACGGCGACGGCGGCAAGGAGATCGTCGCGCCGTTCTACGACGTCGCCGTCTGGTCGGCCGGCGGGGAACTCCTCCACCGGGAGTCGCACGCCGACCACGGCCACGACCGGATCTTCGCCCCCGCCGTCGTCGCGGACCTCGACGGCGACACGGTGTTCGAGATCGTGGTGGCGAGCAACCGTGGAAACGTGATCGCCTACGAGTGGCGGGAGGGCGCGATGCGGGTCAAGACCGGCTGGCCCGCCTCGACCTGCGGCGAGCACGTCTGCGGCGAGAACCGCTCGCTCGCCGCCGCCGACCTCGACCACGACGGCCGGATCGAAGTCGTCGCCGCCACGACCGAGACCGAGGACGACGACGACGCGTCGGCGAAGCAGGAGGCCTACGTCTACGTTTTCCGCCCCGACGGGACGCTCTACCAGCCGGCCGGGGTCGCCTGGCCCGCCTGGCCCCGCTACAACAAGCGCACCGGTCCCGGCGGCGACGCCGACCGCAACGGCTGCGGTCACAACGCCTACGGTCTCTACGGGGAGAACCTCGGCATCGGCAACGTCGACGACGACCCCGAGCTGGAGATCGTCGCGACCTACGACAACCACCACATCCAGGTCTTCGACCCGGACGGCACCGCGCTCGACGCCGACCCGACCTACTTCACCAGCCGCTCGAGCGATTGCCGGGACCAGCCGCTCACCTGGGGCCAGTTCATCCGGTACCTCGATCCGCAGGTCGAAGAGGACCACTATCACCTGCACACCGGCGACTGGCCGGGACCGAGCTGGACGTACTGGCTGCAGTGGACCGCCTCGCCCCCGAACGTCGCCGACATCGATGGCGACGGGCGGAACGAGGTGCTCGGGTTCCCCAACGTGGAGAAGGACGAGCCGTACCACACGTACCACTACGCGCTGATGGTGCTGCAGGGGGACTACGCGGCGACCGGGCACCGGTCGGCCCGCCGGCTGCCGGCGTTCGAGCGGCTGCCGTTGTCGGAAGAGCCGTGGCAGGACGACGACTGGTACCCGGTCGCGGGGATTCCGGCGCCGGTGGTGGCGGACATCCAGGGCGACGCGCGGCCCGAGATCCTGGCCGCGCTCAACGACGGATACCTCTACGTCTTCGACGCCGACGCGCGCCTGCTGTGGCGCCACAACTACGCGCGCGGCGCGCCGTTCACTTTCGGCTCGGAGCCGGCGGTCGCGGATCTGACGGGCGACGGCCGGCCGGAAATCGCGTTGGGCGTCTGGAGCGACGACCCCGGCGAGGGGCGCCTGCTGATCCTGTCGGCGGGCGGCGAGGTGCTGCACGACGTCGTGCTGCCCGGGCAGCGGGAGGACGGCAACGGGGTCGGCGCGACGGCCTGCCCCACGATCAACGACATCGATGGCGACGGCCAGCTCGAGATCCTGCTCCTGACCCTCGACCACGGCCTCGACATCTACCGGGTCCGCGGCTCGTCGGCGAACTGTACCGTCGCGGGCGCCGACGCGGACAAGTACCCCGGCCTGTGGACCACCGGCCGCGGCAACTTCCTCCGCAACGGCCTGGGACCGGCGGGGGACCCGTGACCGGCGCCCGGAACGCCCGGCGGCGTCCGGTTCGCCGCTCCGACCCCCGCCGCGCCGGGACGGTGGCGCCGGCGGCCGTCGCCGTCCTCGTCGCGGCCCTCGGAGCGGGCTCCGCGGCCGTCGCGCGCGCGGACGATCTCCCGCGGCTCGGGCTCCTGCCGCCGCTCTCGGTCGAAGGCGGCGCGGTCGTCGCCCCGTCGCTCGGCGTCGCGCCCGCGAACTACGTCTGGGGCGGGCTCGCCGCCGCGGGGGGTGCCTGGAGCGCCGGGCGGGCGGAGTACGAGGAGGTTTTCGGCCGCCTGGTGGTGGGCGGCGTCTGGACGCCGTCGTTCTTCCAACGGCTCTCGTTCGGCGCCGACTTCGCCGCGCTGGCGGTGCATTCGATCCACACGGTCGTGCCGCCGGCGATCGACGAGTGGGCCGCCGACTTCGACGTGGGCGAGTTGCGCGTCGCGATCTCGGGCCTGCCGTGGGCCGTCGACCTGCCCGACGACGAGGTGCAGCTCGGCGTCCGGGCGCACGTGCGCCTGACGCTGCCGACCGACATCTCGCGCTGGAACGAGGGGCGGCGGGCGGCCCCCCTGCGCCGCGTACTGGGCGACGACATCCGCGAGCACGAGTTCGTCGGCATCGATCTCGGCGGCACGTTCGCCGTGCAGTGGACCCTCCTGACCGCGTACCAGACGCTGTGTCTCGTGCCGGTGGCCGTGGTGGACTCGGAGCCGCAGTTCCTGCTCGCCTCGACCACCGGCGCCGGCCTGGCTCTCGGCCTGGGCTTCGAACTGCTCCTCGAACTGAACGTGCTCGGCCGGCTGACCGAGGCGCCGGCGGGGGCGGGGCGGCTGGGGGCGGTCGCGGTCTCGCCCGGCGTGCGCTGGGGCACCGGAGGCCTGCGGCTCGGCCTGGAGGCCCGCGTCGGGCTCGTCGAGGACGCCGCAGCGCCGTACGGCGACGCGACGCTCGGGCTGACCGCCCGCTACGATTTCGACCGCTGAGGTCGGCCGATCGTCCGGGTCCCGTCCCGCGCGACGTTCAGCAGGGAACGCAACCCTCGTCGGTGACGCCGTCGCAGTCGTCGTCGCATGTGCCGCAGTCGCAGAGTTCGACCGGCAGGCAGCACGCGCCGTTCCATGTGCAGGACACCGTGCTGCAGGACTCCGTGCCCGATCGGCCGCAGGCGTTCGTGCAGGCCCGCGAGGCGCCGGCGCGACAGGTGTAGGTCTCGTCCGCGACGCCGTCGCAGTCGTCGTCGAAGCCGTTGCAGGACTCGGCGGGGGGCGAACAGAGCCCCGACCAGGAGCAATCGCGACCGCAGGCCTCGGCCCCGATCGACCTGCAGGAGGTGGTGCAGGTCCGCGAGTTCCCGTCGCACTCCTCACGGTCGGCCCACACGTATCCGTCGCCGCAGGACGCGGCGCGACAGGTGTCGAGGCACGCGTCCGTGTTGTCGAGGTTGGCGTCGTCGCACTCCTCGACGAACGGCCCGCCGGTGTCGACCCCATCGATGAAGTAGGCGTCGATGCCTGCGGTGCTGCCGCGGTTTCCCCGCGCGTATTCCCAGCGGAGCGTATGGACGCCCGGCGTGACCTCGCGGCAGACCCGCACCCAGGTCGGCTGCGCCCGAGTCTCGGACAGTTGCTCGGAACCATCGACGAGGAAGCGGAACTCGTCGCGCCCCCGGTCGGCGGACTCCCCCATGAACCAGAAGCAGACCTCGCCGCTCGTGGCGACCCGCGTCTGGACCCAGGCGGTGGAGTCCCGCACGCCGGCGTTCGTCGAGCCGACGGCCCAGGCGCCTTCGGCGGCCTCGCCGGCGACCGGAGCGAAACCGTACGGCGTGCCGTTCTCCCACGGCGGCGACGCCAGCGTCCCGCCCTCGAAGCCGTCGACCAGGCCGGGGACGATGCCCGTCGTTCCGTCGCCGCAGGCGGCGAGGGTGCAGTCGGCGTCGCAGCCGGGCACGACGCCCAGTCCGCCCGGGTCGCACTCCTCGACTTCCTCGCGGACGTACCCGTCGCCGCACCACGGTCGGGAGCAGACGTTGAGACACTCGTCCTCGTTGCGGTCGTTCCCGTCGTCGCACTCCTCGCCGGGGTCGACCACGCCGTTCCAGCAGGCCGGCGGGGGGCCGTCGGGCGCGCCGTCGTCCGCGACCTCGAACCCGTCGTTCCCGTCCGCGCCGTCGTCTCCGGCGGCGTCGGCCTCCCCGTCCGAGACCGCGTCGCCGGTCTCGATCCAACCGTCGCCGTCCTCGGCGGGCGACAGCGCGTCGCCGTCGGCCGCGTCGGCGGCGTTCCAGTCGTGACCGCAGTCCACCGCGGCGAGAAGCACGACGAGCATGGTCTGCCAGCGTCTTGTCCGCATCGGCACCCCCATGCGGCGCCCCCGCGCCGGGTCTTCCACCGGCAGAATGGCACGAAGTGCCGGGCGCGGCAATCCGCCCGGCGTCCGTCCTTCCGGCGCCCCATGCTCCTCGGTCGTGCTCACCGCGCAGACCGACCCGCCGGAATGCGGGACGTTCCGGAGCGCTCGCCGTGCGCGGCGAAATGCGCTATGAGGCTCCGGATGCGCCGTACGATGCACCGTGCGTATTCGCTGCTCCCCGCGTTGCTCGCGCCGCTCTTGGCCGTCGTCGCCTGCCGCGATTCCGGCGAGCCCGCCGCGGGGGATCGCCCGGCGCCCCGGTCGCCGCGGGCTGCCGCGCTCGACGTCGCCCGACCCGCCGTGGACGGCGGGGCGGACGGCGCGCCGGCGCCGCGGGCCGGAGAGGGTCTCGAGGCGGTCCGGGCCGCGGTGCGCGGCCTGGTGATGCTCCAGGAGACGATC
>JAAZOP010000208.1 GCA_012797735.1 Myxococcales bacterium | reverse complement strand
GCGGCGGCGACCGCGCTGGCCGCGGAGCCCGACGCGGCGGCGCGCAGCCCCGCCGGGCGGCCGCCCGTCCAGTGGCAAACGCGCGCGCTGCGCGGCATCGGCTACGCGCTGGTCGAGTTGGGCCGTCTGGAGGACGCCCGCGCGACCTACCGCCGCGCCCTGGACCTCGACCCGAACGACGCATCGGCGAGGAAGGAACTGGAATACGTGAACGGCCGGCTGGGCGGCGCGGCGCCGTGACGCTCCGCGGCGGGCGCACGCCGGAGGGGCGCGAACCCGCTTCGGGCCTCGCTGCGGAGCCACGGAGCGGCGGACGGCCGCACCACCGGCGTGCCGGCACGGGTGTCCCCGCCGCCGGGCGCGGCCGGGATTGCCGCGCCGCGGCGCCGCATGGTACTTCGCGGCCCGGGTGCGGGGCCGCGGGGAGCGGCGGGAGGCGGGGTTGACGACCAGCAGCATGACGGCGGCGGAACGGCTCCGCGCCTGGCAGATCCGCATCTTCGGCCTCCTCTGGACCGGCTACGCCGCCTACTACCTCGCGCGCGTCAACTTCGCCGTCGCCCAGCCGCTGATCCAGGCGGAGATGGGGTGGAGCGCCGCCCGGATCGGATGGATTCCCTCGATCTACGCCGCGTTCTACGCCGCCGGCCAGTTCGTCAACGGACAGATCGGCCAGCGGCTCGGGGCGCGCCGGATGATGACGGCCGCGCTCTCGATCGCCGCGCTGACCAACGCGCTGTTCTCCGTCGTCGCTTCCTACCCGGCGATGCTCGCCCTCTGGGCGCTCAACGGCTACGCCCAGTCGGCCGGCTGGTCGCTGGTCGTCCAGACGATCGCCAACTGGACGACGTCGCGGCGGCGCGGGCTGGTGGTCGGGCTGATCTCGACCTGCTACCAGGTGGGCCACGTGCTGTCGTGGCTGCTGGCGGGCGCGCTCTGCGACTCCGGGTGGGGCTGGCGGCCGGCGTTCCTCGTGCCGTCGCTGATCCTCGTCCCCGTCGCCGCCGCCTTCGCGCTCGGGCTGCGCAACGACCCGCGGGACGCGGGGTTCCCGCCGGTGCGCGACGACCTGGAACCCGAGCCGCCGGCGGCGCCGGACGCACCGGCCGCCGCGGCCGCCCCCGCCGCGCGCGGCGTGCTGCGCGAGCTGCTGTCCAACCGCGTGCTGTGGGTGCTCGGCATCGGCTACTTCTGCATGAACTCGGTCCGCTACGCATTCCTGAACTGGGCCGTGCAGTACATGGCCGAGGTCCACGGCCGATCGATCAAGGGCAGCGCGTTCACCGCCGTCGCCCTGCCGCTGATCGGCGCGGTGGGCGCGGTCTCCGCCGGCCACATCTCGGACACGCTGTTCGACAAGCGGCGCGCGCCGGTCTGCGCGCTGATGCTGTTCGCTCTGGCCGGACTGTGCGCCGCGTTCGTCCAGGTGCCGGCGGGACAGTGGGTCGTCGCCACCGCGCTGCTCGGCGTGGCCGGCTTCCTGATCTACGGTCCGGACATGCTGATGAGCGGCGCGGCGACGGTCGATGTGCATCCGCGGGCGGCGGCGGCGGCGACCGGCTTCACGATGATGATGGGCGCGACGGGCGCGATCTTCTCCGGCGCCGGCATCGGCTGGCTCAAGGACGCCGCCGGCGGCCGCTGGGACAACGTGTTCTACGTGCTGGCCGGCCTGGCCTGCGTCTCGGCCCTGCTGATGGTCTCGATCTGGAACGCCCGACCGAAGGCGAAGTCCTGACGCGACCGGTCACGACCCGCCGCACGGCCCGGCGGCCGCCGCGCCCGCGAGGACGGCAACGGAATCAGAACAGGTGGATCGGCCAGCCGCGCTCGCGCGCCACCCGCAACAGCGGCGCGTCGCGCCGGGTCCGCAGGCCCACGCAGAGCCGCGCGGCGGCCACCTCGAGCATCGCCAGGTCGCCGAGGCCGTCGCCGACGGCGAGGTCGGGGCGCCGGCCGATGAACCGGTCGATCGCCTCCACCTTCCCGCCCTCGCACGGCATCGGCGGGACGATCCGATCGGTGAGGATCCCGTTCTCGACCTCCGTCCGCACGCCGATCGTCCGCTCGAACGGCAACCCGATCCGCATCCCCGTCGCGGCGACGACCCAGTGGTTGCTGGCGGAGACCAGCCAGACCTCGACCCCGGCGGCGGCCAGCCCTCGCAGCAGTTCGAGCATCGCGGGCCGGTAGTTGGGCCACGCGGCGGCGTGCTGCCTCGCCCAGCGCACGACGTCCGCCTCGCGGAGGCCGGCCATCAGCTGCACGGCCCAGCCGTAGCCGTCGGTGAGCGACCGGCGCACGCGCGCCTCGTACTTCTCGTAGACCCGCGGGTCGGCGGCGACCAGATGCTCGAGCGGTCCGGCGAGGAGCCAGCGGAGGAACGACTCGCCGATGTCCTCGGTCCACAGCGTGCCGTCCGCGTCGAAGCACGCCACCCGACGCCCGTCCCGCGGCCGCAACAGCGCCGTCGCGACCCTGCGGAACGCGGCCGGGAACGGTTTCAGCCACCCGGGCTGGGACATGACGCGACGTTTCCTTTCCGGAGGCCCGGCCGGGAACGCCGCCGTCGCGGCGGGCGCCGGACGCTCCATCGGCCGGCCGGCCCATCGTCCCCGCGACCGGCCACCCGTGACCGCGGACGCTACCATGCGCCCCGGCCGCCGTCCACGCGCCGCCGGGTCAGTCCAGGGTGTCGCCGAAGTCCGCATCGCCGGCCGGCGCGAGGCTTCCGTTGCCCACGGCCCTGGCGGGCCATCCGCGAATCACGAAAACGCTGGGCGGACGTGCAGGGGACGGGCGATTTTCGGGGCAGGCTCCAGGAGCGACAGGTCGATCGTGATTCCGCCGGCCTGCAGCCTCGAGCCCGGAGCCTGGAGCCCGTCGGGCATTGGCGGCGGCGACTTCGGCGAGGCCCTGCGGGTCAGTCCCAGGTCGCGATGCACACCTCGGTCATCATCGTCTCGCGGCCCCGCGCCGGGTCGTCGTGGACGCCGACGTACAGCCCGTCGCCGGCGTAGGCCGACAGATCGATGTCGAACGCCCGGCCGCTCTCCGTGCACGGGAACTGGACGACGTAGTTCAGGTTGCCCGGATCCCACGGGTTGAGCCCGCGTTCCTCCCAGCCCTGGCAGCGCGGCACCCCGTCGTCCAGACAGGGCGGACCGGTGTTCGTCGCCACATAGATCGTGCCGCCGCGGCCGCTCACGCACACCAGCGCCATCGGAACGTAGGGCGACGGCACCCGGAACCCCTGGTCGTCGCAAACTTCGGAGCCGTTCCGGCAGCCCTCGATGCAGGTGTAGGTCCGGCCGACGTCCGCGCCGGCATCCCCGCCGGCATCCGCGTCCGCGTCGGCATCCGCATCCGCGTCCGCATCCGCGTCGGCATCCGCGTCCGGGTCGCCGAAGCAGACGCAGATCCCGTAGCGGCAGTTGCCGCCGAGCCACCCGGCCGCGAGGCAGTCGGTGTCGCAGACCGCCGGGTCGCAGGTCTCCGCGTCCTCCCGCCGCGCGTCGGCCACGCTGTCGTCGTCCGCCGCCGAGCAGCCGAGGGTGCCAGCGAGCGCGAGCGTTGCGAAACCTGTGCAAAGGCATGGCGAGATCTTCACGGCAGCTCCTTCCCTCGCCACCATGGTAGCGTGGCGCGGACTGTCCCGCCAAGCCGAGTTCCGGGCCGGAGCGCACGCCGCGACCGACCGCGGGCCGCCGCCCGAAGCGCTACGGCGCCCACTCGGAGCCGACGGCAAGCGCGGCGACGAACAGCACCGGCTCGCCGACCGCCTCGCGCAGGATCTCCTCCAGCAACGCGCTCGTCTCGAGGCGCACGCGCAGGTACAGCAGATCCAACGGCTCCCACTGCACGACCACGCCCCCCCGGGCGACGTTGATCGCGTCGGTCGCCGGACCGATGTACGCCTCGTTGAACGTCTTCGAGCCCCAGCCGAGGGCGAACGACCATTCCAGCGACAGGCCGTCGGCCGGCTCGTGAGCCAGCGCCACGGCGATCTCGCCGAAGTAGGCGCCGGGATACTCGATCACATCGACCGCGTGCTCGGTCGACAGCGTGACCGGTCCGCGGGGCACGGTGAGCTTGACGTGCAGCTCGCCGGTCGGCGGGGCGTCCTCGACGCCCGGGTAGGCGTAGAAGTCGAACCCGGCCTCGATCCCCAGCCCGTTCCACTCGTGGGCGTAGTCGAGGCCCGCGTCGATTTCCCAGGTCGGGTCGGCGGCGGTGGTCTCGCCGAGGTGCAGATTGGCCCAGGTCCAGGCGATCAGGCCGAACGCGCCGGCCCACAGGGCCGGCTGCAACGCCGGACCGTCGCTCCAGGCCAGCCCCCGCCACACGTAGCGCGACGGAAGCTCGATCTCGCCGCCGACAAACCAGCCGGGACCGTCCTCGTCCGGCACGACGTCCCCGTCGTCCGCCGCGGCCGCCTCCGGGTCGCCGGTCTCCTGCGCCGCGACCGGCGCACTCCACGACAACGCGAGCCACATCGCGCCGGCCGTCGCCGCCGTCCGTCCGACTCGTCTTCGCATCCCGTCCGCCCTCCCCTGCCTCGCGCGGTCTCGCGCACCCGCGGATCGATCGCGTCGTTGGTACCACGGGAGCGAGCGAAACGGAACCTGGGAACCGCGTTCGCGTGCTACAGCGCACACTCCGAGGCCGGCTCGCAGGGACAGTTGTCGCAGCCGTACGTCGTGTCGCACGGACAGCCCGCGTTCCCCGCGCACTCCGAGGCCGGCTCGCAGGGACAGTTGTCGCAACCGTACGTCGTGTCGCACGGACAGCCCGCGTTCCCCGCGCACTCCGAGGCCGGCTCGCAGTAGCAGTTGTCGCAGCCGTACGTCGTGTCGCACGGACAGCCCGCGTTCCCCGCGCACTCCGAGGCCGGCTCGCAGGGACAGTTGTCGCAGCCG
>JAAZOP010000021.1 GCA_012797735.1 Myxococcales bacterium | reverse complement strand
GTCGGGTCGGGGCGGAGGAGGTACCTGCGCTCGATGCACCTGCGGGAGATGAGGTACGTAGAGCCCGGAATGATTCGTCGAGGCAGAGACACGCGACCTCCTGCGTCCGGCGATGCGAAGGGCGTGCCCGGCGTGACCCCTCGAAATCAAAGGGAAGTGATCGGCGGAATTCGTCGGCCCGACGGCGCCCGCCACTTTCCGCCAGGGCGGGGGTGACCGCCGGGGTGACCACCACGGCCGCCGCCGTCGGAACCGGAATCGGCGAATAGGCGGACAGCCCGAGGCGAGGAGACGGCTCATGTCGCGGCCAGGATGGCGGGAGAAGCCTCGGGTGGACCGGGTCGCGGCCCTCTTTGCCAACAAGCCTGGGTTGGGTTGAGACGGTTGAGACGGGAGGAGCCTCGGGTGGACCGGGTCCCGGCCCTCTTTGCCAACAAGCCTGGGTTGGGTTGAGAATGGCCGGGTGTCCGGTCCGGGGTGCCGGGCGAGGAACGGGGTGGGATGCGGCGGCGTACGGTCCAGGGATCGATTGCGGCGTGCGGCGGTGAGGTGTTCGTCGATGCGCTGCCGGAGTTTGCGTTCCACCGGCCGGCGACGGTCGCGGAAACCCGGGCGCTGCAGGCGCGGTACCGCGGGCGCGCGGCGTTGCTGGCCGGCGGGACCGATCTGATCCCGCGGATGCGAGCCCGGGAGCGGATGCCGCAGGTCGTGATCGACCTCAAGCGACTCGCGACGCTCGGCGGGCCGATCCGGATCGATTGCTCGAGGGCGCAGCTGCCCGCGTTGACGCGGACGGCGGATCTGGCGCGGCATGCGGCACTGCGGCGGCGCTGGCCGATGCTGGCCGAGGCGGCGGCGACGTTGGGGACGCCGCAGGTGCGCGAGCGAGCAACGGTGGGCGGGAACCTGATGCGCGGCGGCTCGTGGGGTGATCTGGCCGTCGCCCTGCTGGCGCTGAACGCCTCCGTCCGGGTGTTCGACGCGCGGGGCCGTTCTCGCGTCCTGCCGCTCGACGAACTGCTCGGGGCGCGAGTGGTCGAGGGATCGCCGTTGCTCCTGGCATCGGTGGCGGTGCCGGCACCGCCCCGGGGACTGCGGGCGGCGTTCCGCAAGCTGGAGACGCGGGAGGCGGCCGGGGCTCCCGTCGCGGCCGTGGCGGTGGCGGTCGTACGCGAGGGCGGTTGGGTGCGCCACGCGCGGATCGCAATCGGGGGCGCCGGTCCACGACCCCTGCGGGTGCCGGCGGCCGAGTCGCTCTTGCTCCAGCACGTGGGCGGGCCGCTGGACATCCTGGCGGCGGCGTCGGAGGCCGCGGATGCGGCGCGCCCGGGGTCCGACGCGTACGCATCGTCCGACTACCGTCGCGAGATGGTCCGCGTCCTGGTCCGTCGGGCGCTGGAGGAAGTACTCCGATGACGGCCGGTCGCCCTCGTCGAGCGGCCTCGGGCACGGCGGCGCCGGTCGTGGTGGCGCTGCGCGTCAACGGTCGGGCGTGCCGGGTGGTCACGGCACCCCACCGCACGTTGCTGGACCTGTTGCGCGAGGACCTCGGGTTGGCCAGCGTGCGGCGGGGTTGCGGTCGAGGCGAGTGCGGCGCCTGCACCGTGCTGCTCGACGGTCGCGCCGTCAACGCCTGCCTGGTACTGGCGCCGGACGCGCGGGGGTGCGAGGTGACGACGGTCGAGGGGTTGGGGGCGGGCGGCTCAGTGCATCCGCTGCAGCGGGCGCTGGTGGAGTCCGGCGCGGTGCGCTGCGGTCATTGCATTCCCGGCCTCGTGCTGCGCGCGGTGGCGTTGTTGGCGGAGCATCCGGCGCCGTCGGCCGCGGAGTTGCGGGCGGGGCTGGCGGGGAACGTCTGCCGCTGCGGCGCCCACGCGCAGCTCGTGCGCGGGATTGCGCTGGCGGTCCCGGCGCTGCGCGAGACGGGCGGGCGTCGTGGCGGCCGCGGAGGGCGGGTGCAATGAACGGCGAGCGGCGGTCAGCGGGCGCACGCGCTGCGCCGGCCGAGAGCTGGGAGCGGGTCGCGGGGGCGGCGCGCTGCGCCGCCGACCTGAGCCTGCCCGGAATGCTGCACGCCCGGATCCTGCGGGCGGGATGTCCGCACGCTCGCGTGCGGTCGATCGATGTTCGCCGGGCGGAGGGGGTGCCGGGGGTGGTGTGCGTGCTGACGGCGGACCGGGTCCGCGTCGGGCGGCTCGGCCTGCATGCCGACCAGCCGGTGCTCAAGGGGACGCGCGTACGGTGCGTCGCGGATGAGCTGGCGGCGGTGGCGGCGACGACCGAGGCGGCGGCGGAGGAGGCGTGTGCGCGGATCCGGGTGGATCTCGAGCCGTTGCCGGCGGTGTTCGACGCGCAGGAGGCGCTG
This sequence comes from Myxococcales bacterium, assembly GCA_012797735.1. GTDB lineage: Bacteria > Myxococcota_A > Polyangia > DRWM01 > JAAZOP01 > JAAZOP01. Next base: position 3,708 of record JAAZOP010000021.1, on the reverse strand, counting down.
CGGCCCGGGGCGCCGCGGGTGCACGAGCATGCGCCGGACAACCTGGTGCCCCTGCGGATCCAGTTCCGGTGCGGGGACCCGGAGCGGGTCCTGGAGCAGAGCGCGTTCGTGGCGCGCGGGACGTTCCGCACGCGGGCCGCGGCGGCGGCGGGTCCGGTGCCCGCAGCCGCGCTGGCGTCGGTGGACGGTCGCGGGCGCATCGCGCTGTGGACCGACGCCGAGGCGCCGTTCGTCCTCCGTTCGCAACTCGCCCGGGCGCTCGGCCTGCCCGGTGGCGATGTCCGCGTCCTCGCCCCGCCGCTCGGGGAAACCCACGGCGAGCGGCTCGATCTTCTGCCATTCGAGGTGCTGGCGGTGCTGCTGGCGCAGCAGACCGGGCGGCCGGTACGGTTGCGGCTCACGCCCGAGGAGCGGCTGGCGTGCCTGCCGGTGCGGCCGGCGACGGTGGTGCGGCTGGCAACGGCGTGCGACCGGGAGGGACGGCTGACCGCGCGGGTCTGCGAGGTGATCCTCGACGCCGGCGCGTACAGCTCGTGGGGCGTCACCACGCCGCAGGCGATGCTGGCGGCGGTGTCCTCCCTGTACCGGGTGGAGCACGTGGCGTTCCGCGCGACGAGCGTCTTTTCGAACAACCCGGTGGCGGGAGCGCTGCGCGGCGGAGGGTTGCTCGAAGCGACGTTCGCGGTCGAGCAGCAGATGGACGAGTTGGCACGGCTTGCCGGGTTCGACCCGGTGGAGTTCCGCATCCGCAATGCGAACGACCCCCAATCGGTCACGCCGCCCGGCTACCGGATCGGCTCCTGCGGCCTGCGCGAATGCCTCGACTCGGCCGCCACCCGGATCGGGTGGCTCGAGCCGAAGGCGCCCGGGGAGGGGGTGGGGATCGCGGCGGCGATCCATCCGGGCGGGGGGCGCCGCCTGATGCGCAGCGACGGCTCCGGCGCGTTCGTGCGGCTCGACGAGTTCGGGCAGCTCACGGTGACGACCGGCACGCGGGATACGGGTTCGGGCGTCCACACCACGCTCGCCGGCCTCGCCGCCGGCGTGCTGGGCCTGCCGCCCGACCGGGTGACGGTGCTGCCCGGCGACACGCATCTGGCGCCGTGGGACGCGGGTGCGCACGGGGGGCGCAGCACGTACGCCGCCGGCCACGCGGTGCTGGCGGCGTGTCGAGAGTTGCGCCGGCGCCTGCTGCCCTGGGCCGTCCGGCAGCTCGGCGGCAGCGAGGCGCAGATCGAATTCCGCGACGGCCGGGTGCGGCGCACCGACGATCCCCGCCGCTTCGTGACGCTCGAAGGGCTGGTCCGCGGAGTGTACCTGCACGCACCGGCGGAGACGTTCGTGGCGGCGGCGTTCCACGAGCCGTCCGGGCAGGCGCCGGACGACAAGCAGCGCGGGACGGTGTCGGCGGCGTGGTCGTTCGCGGCGCACGCGGTGCGCGTGCGGGTCGATCCGGAGACCGGGCGCGTGCGCGTGCTCAAGGTGGCCGCGGTGCACGACATCGGGCGGGTGTTGCATCCGGCGGCCGCGACGGCGGCGGTGGAGGCGGGGGTCGAGCGCGGCGTGGGGCTGGCGCTGGCGGAGGATCTGCATCTCGAGGCGGGCCGGCCGGTCGATCCGACGTGGCGCGGTTGCGGCGTCCCCGGACCGGCGGACACGCCGGCCGAGGTCGAGGTCGACTGGATCGAGACGGCCGACCCCGAAGGACCGCTCGGGGCCAAGGCGCTGGGTGACGCCCCGCTGGTGCCGCCGGCCGCGGCGCTGGCCAACGCGCTCGCCGACGCCACCGGCGTGCGGCTTCGCGAACTGCCGCTCGCGCCCGAGCGGGTGCTGGCGGTCATCCGCGCGGGCGACCGCGAAGAGAGCCCTTCGCGCTAGGCAGGGCGACGGCGGGCGAGGCGGGGCGACAGCGGGCGGAGTCGCGGAACGCGATCGCGAGTGCGTTCACGGCCGCGCCGATGCCGGCGTTGGCGCTCATCATTGCTGACGTCCACGCCGACGCCCCACCCACGCCCATGACCGCCGGCGTCCGTGCCGACGCCCGCACCCACGCCCATGACCGCCGACGTCCGTGCCGACGCCCGCGAGGCCCACGATCGCCTGCGGCCGGCCTTGCCGGCGCCGAAATCCACGATCGCCGACGTCTACGCCGATGCCGGCGCCCACGATCGTTCCTCCGGAAGTGCTCCGCGCCAAGTTTCGTGGGCGACCAGGGGTGGCGTGCCGGGAAGGGGTGGAGTGCCGGGATGTCGGGCCGGGCGACCGGCAGGCCGGGACCCGGCGCCACGCAACGCTCGGTCCCCTCGGCGCGATGCGAGGCCGGCGCCGTCGCCGACCGCTCGCCGGCGGCGCGCCGGCGGGAGGAACTTGACCGCATGGGACCGGGATCGTATACGACCGCGGTCGGGAGGATGAGATGACTGCGCGTTGGTTGGGGATTCTGGTCCTGTTGTGCACGGCCGGTGGAACGTTCGGTTGCGGGTCCGCGAGGTCGGACGACGCCGGCGACGGAGGCGGCCCGGAGGACGTCGGTGACGTTCCGGATGTCGAGGACGAGACGCTGCCGGAGGTGGAACCGGAGGATGCCGCGGGGTGCGAAGGGGGGCTGACGGATTGTGGCGGGACGTGCGTCGACCTGTCGAACGACCCGGAACACTGTGGGCGTTGCGATGCGTCCTGTCCCGGCGCGGTGCACGCGACGGGAGTCTGCGGATCCGGCCTCTGTGGCCTGCGGTGCGAGTCCGGTTGGGTGGACGTCGATGGGTTGCCGGGGTGCGAGTTGGCGTGCACGCCGGCCGTACCGCCGGTGGAGGCGTGCAACGAGGTGGACGACGATTGCGACGGGTTGACCGACAACGGGACGGGCTTCGACTGCGTGCACGGGACGGTGGAACCGTGTGCGACGACGTGCGCCACGTCGGGGGAGCGCGCCTGCGACTCTTCCTGCCACTGGACCGAATGCGTCCCTCCCGCCGAAACCTGCGACAACCTCGACCAGGACTGCGACGGCGTCGCCGACGAGGGGTTGTACGGGGTGTTGTGGAACGAAGAGGCAGTCAGTTTCGTTGCTGGGACGACGACTATCGCTTACTCGATAGGTCTGGCGAGCGAGGAGGTGGGCGTGGCTCACCTTCTGGCAACAGGTGCAGCCACTGCCACCGGTCAACCGCGGCTGGCGCGCCTGCGAGTTCTTGATGGCAGTCAGCCAGGTGCTGCAGGGGCCTTGGCCTCCGGCTCTTTCGGCTCAGCGATTGCTGCAACTGGATCTGCCACAACGCTTTCCGTCGTGTGGACAACGTCAGATGGTGCAACGCCGCGGGGCGAATCGGCATTCGTTCGCAGTGCGTTGCTTGGCTCCGGGTTCTCCCTGGGAGCTCCCGCTGTCATTGATACATCTGACGAACAGCCCTCCAGCGCGCCAGACGTCGTTCGGAGTCCAACGATGGACGTCGCGTACGCGGCCTGGGTTGAGACGATTGCAGCCATACCGCGGCTTGAGGTGCGCAGCATCGAGAATGGAGTTTCTCCGGTCGTGCTTGGCGCTGTCACCCTTGCTACCGCAGATCCGCCTCGCAACCCCTCCATCGCCTTGCATGGTGATGCGAGGTTGTTGGTGGTGTGGTCGGCGGGGGCGCCGGGGGAGGTGCGGGGGCAGAGGTTGACTACGGGGCTGGAGCCGGAGGGGGAGGAGATGAACCTGAGCAACAG
>JAAZOP010000020.1 GCA_012797735.1 Myxococcales bacterium | reverse complement strand
GCGCGCAGGGCCGCCGAGACGGCCCTGGAGCGGGCGGACGCCGAGGAGACCGAATGGCGCGAGTCGCAGGCCGAACGGGAACGGGAAGACGCGGCCGCCGCCCGCGCCCCGCGCCTCGCTCCCCCCTCCCGCCCGCGACGCTGATCGCCCTCGCCCTCCTCGCCGGTCCCGCCTGCCGCCCCGCCGCAACCGACGCTCCATCCCGGCCGGCGGACGCGGCGACCGCAACGCCCCTTCGCCCCGCGCAAGGCGACGACGCCCCGGACGCCCGCGTCCCGGACGCCGCAACGGACGAGTCCGCGGACGCGCCGGGCGAGACCGCCGCGGACCGGGCCGGCGACGGCGACGAGCCGCCGGTCGGGTTCCACACGCTGGTCGTGGAGCTCGGGCCCGCGCTGGACGACCGCGTCTCCCGGGACGCCGCCGAGGCGTTCGCCGCGGGCGACTTCGAGGAAGCGGCCCGCCTGTTCGACGACGTCCGGCGCGGACGGGCCGAGACCGCCGACGGCTGGTACGAGGCGACGCTGATGGCCGGACTGGCGCACCTGGAGGCGGGGGCCGAGCGCCGGGCGGCGCTGCGCCTCGAGTCGATCGTCGGACGCGACCACGTCCTGCGACCGTTCGTCCTCCTGCAACTCGCCCGCGCCGAGTTGAAACGCCGGCGGCCCGAGGCGGCCCTCGAACGGCTCCAGGGCGAGTGGGAGCCGCCCTACGCCGCGGAGGCGACCCGGCGCCGGGCCGAGGCGCTCCTCGCGCTCGGCCGGCCGAACGAGGCGGTCGATGCCTGCGGCCGGATCCCGCCGGCCGACCGTGGTCCGGCGGATCGGCTGCTCGCCGCGCGCGCCGCCTGCGAAGCCGCGCGCGCCTCGGAGGAAGCCGCCGCCGCGCCCCTCGAACGCTGCCGCGCGGCGCTCGAGGACCTGCGCGCCCTCCGGGCCGAAAGCCCCGGCACGGCCGAGGCCGACGAGGCGGACCGACTGCTGCGCGCCCACGCCGCCCTGCTCCCGGCCGCCGAGCGCCACCGGCTGCTGGACCTGACCGTCGCCGACCGCATCGAGCGCGTGCGCCGGCTGACCTCGGCCTACCGCTACGACTTGGCGCAACGCGAGGCGCAACGGCTGCTCGACGAGACGCCCGCGAACGACCGGCTGCGCTGCGCGGTGCTGCGGACCGCCGCCGACGCCTGGTACCGCGCTCGCGCCTACGGCAAGGCCGCCGAGCTGCTCGGCGAGGCGCTCGACGCATGCGCCGGCACCGACGACTGGCCGGACGTCGCCTGGCGCTGCGGCAAGGCGCTGCTCAACACCGGGCGCGACGCCGAGGCGGCGAAGCGCTTCGAGGATCTGGAGCGGGCGGCGCCGCACCACGCTCTCGCGGACGACGCCCGACTGGCCCGCGCCGACTTGGCGCTGGCGGGGGGGGACGCGGCGGCGTTCGAGCGGCTGGCCGGGACGCTGGCGCGCGACTTCCCGGCCGGCGACCGGATCGAGGAGGCGACCTGGCGTCTCGGGCTGCACCGGCTGGCGGCGGGCCGCGCCGAGGAAGCCGAGCGGGATTTCGCGGCGCTGGTCGCCCGCGACGCGCCGCCGGCCGAGGCGCCCCAGGGGGGCCGCGCGCGGTACTGGCACGCCGTCGCGCTGGCGGCGTGCGGGCGCGCCGACGAGGCGCGCGGAGAGCTGCGCCGCGTGCTGCGCCGT
>JAAZOP010000207.1 GCA_012797735.1 Myxococcales bacterium | reverse complement strand
GGGGTCGGCGAGGCAGGCGGGATCAGTCGAGGCATTGGGGGTTCTGGGTGCGCTCGGCGTAGGGCCGGAAGCCGAACTCGGGCCACAGGGCGAGGATGCGGTTGTAGACGGCCTCGGGGATCGGCGCGACGCCTTCGGGCGGGCAGGGGCCCTGGTGGTTCGGGGCGTTGATCGCGATCGTGCGGGTCTGGCCGTCGACGACCTCCTCCTCGTTGCGGCTGGCGATCGGCAGACAGTTCTCGGGGGCGCAGGTCGGGTCGTCCCAGGCGGCGACCATCAGGACATAGTCGAGGCCCGGGGTGACTTCGCGTTCGGCGCTGGTCTCTCCGAGAGGGATCGAGCCGAAATCGACGCCGAGGTAGGAGGCCCGGCAGATGGTCCAGGGGGGCCGGCGCTCCAGCGTGGGGTTGTTGAAGTCGTTCTGGATCCGCACCAGCGCGGAGCCCTCGTCCTCGACGCACCCGGCGGGGGATCCGCCCAGCAGTGCGGCGGTCCCGATCGCGATCCATCCTCCGATCTTGCGCATTCTGCTTCTCCTTTCATTCTCCCGGCGCCATCGGTATTACGAACCGGGAATCTTTCACACCAAAGAGCATGGACCGGGGCCGTTCGTCAAGAGCGGACGCGAAGGTCGCCGTCCCGGTTCTCCGGCCGCCGGCGGGCGGGCGGGGGCTGGAGGCGCGGGGGCGGATCGGGTAGTCTCCGTGGCGGGGGCGAGGAGGGGCGGGAGCGCGGGATGGCGGACGAGGGCGGGGTTCCGGACGTCCAGTACGCCGACGCGGCGCTGCTGAAGCTGGCGCGGCTCCAGCCGGGCCGGCAGCGCACGTTGCGGTTGCGGCTGGTGGAGATCCGCCGCCACGACAAGCGTCCGACCGACTTCCACCTGCAGCTTGGGATCACCTGCGTCGTGCCGTTGCAGTCGTACCAGGTCGACGTGCAGGCCGATTTCGGGGCGTTGCGGCCGCCGCGGGCGACGATGATCGTGGCGGTGGGTCGCGCTCCGGCGCAACCGCCGGTGGTGCTGGTCGAGGGCGGGGTGTCGCGCACGGTGAGTTTCCTGTTGAAGGTGGAGCCGGCGACCGAGTGGTTGACGCTGTGGATCTCGGCGGAGGGCGTGCCGGAGATCCCGCCGTATCTGGCGGGCGAGGTGCGGTTGCGGCTGTCGGACGACGACCGGTCGGCGCACGAGCTGGAGACGGCGCGGCTGCCGTCGCTCAAGGCGGTGATGCGGCAGAGCCTGAAGGACGCCTTCCGGCGGTCGCCCTCGCCGGTGCTCGCGCTGCTCGGGGGGCTGATGGAGACGACCGAGCCGTTCGACAAGCGGGAGCAGCTCAGCCGCCTGCTGGCGCTGGACGCGGACGTGCGGTTCCTCGACGCGGCGGTGCGCGACCTGGCGTTCATGGAGCAGACGGAGCGGGACTTTCCGCCGACGGAGTTCGACCGGCTCGTGCTCGACGATCCGCTCGGGGCGTCGCTGGCGGTGTTCCATCCGGGTTGTCCGCTGCCGATGGTGTTGCGGGTGCTGGTCGTGGCGTTCGAGCGGCAGGTCGCGGCGGCGACGCCGTTGGGGCGGCGTCGCTGGCAGGAGCTGGCGCGGGCCAGCGCGGTGGTGGTGTACCGCACGGACCGCGAGCAGCTCGGGGAGGGGTTCGCGGCGGCGGCGGGCCTGGCGTCGGACCCGGAGCGGGCGGAGCGGTTCCGGTCGCTGGTCGAGTGGGCGGCGGCGCACGCGGTGCCGGAGCGGCGGGCGTTGTCCGGGCCGGCGGGGGAGTACCTGCAGCGGATCACGGGCGGCGCGCCGGCCGAGGCGGAGCAGGCGGCGGCCGACCTGCTGCGGCACTACGACATGCTCGGGCCGACGGCCGGCATGGGTTGAGCGGGTCGCGGCGGGCGGATTCCGCCTACTGCAGCAGCTTGACGGAGAGGGCGACGAGGAAGCCGGCGAGGGTCGCCAGGCCGACCATCGAGCCGCCGCCCTGCTCGAACGCCTCCGGCAGCATCGCCTCGGCGATCACGCACAGCATGGCGCCGGAGCCGAGCCCTTCGATGGCGAAGACGGCGTATTCGACCCACCCCTCCGGGCAGGGGGGGAAGACCGCGGCGCTGGCGAAACCGAAGACGGCGGCGACGGCGACGAGGGAGAGCCACAGGCCGGCGATGCTCCGGACGCTCATCCCGCCCATCCGCATCGTCGCGGCGCTGGACATCGATTCCGGCAGGTTCGAGACGAAGACGCCGAGGATGAAGGCGAGGCCGAGGGAGACCTTCTGGGTGGAGGCGGCGACGACCAGCATGCCGATGATGATCGATTCGGGGATGCCGTCGAGCAGGGCGCCGAGCCAGATCGCGCGGCCGGCGGAGGCCTGGTGGCCGTGGCGCTGGAGCTCCTCGCGGACGTCCTGGTCGGTCGTCTGCACGGCGACGCGGTCGAGGTTGCGGAGCGCCTCGCGTTCCCACGCGCGCGCCTCGTCCGGCGCCACGCCGTCGCGTCGCGAGAGATCCTGGATCCGCTCGCGCGCCAGCCGCCGGGCCGCCGCCTGCAACGCCGGGGAACTCCGCAGGCAGGCTTCGAAGTCCTCGCGCAGCAGCTCCCAGACCTCCACCGTCGTCTCCGCCGTCGCCGTCGCCGTGCGCGGCTGGTTGGACACCAGGGCGATCTCGCCGAAGGTGTCGGCGGGGCCCAGCGTCGCGACCGCGATCGCCGATCCGTCGCTCCCGGCGCGCGTGATCGCGACCTTCCCCTCGATGACGAAGTAGAGCCGGTCCCCCGTCTCGCCCTCGGCGAAGATCCGCTGGCCGGGCTCGAACACCGCCCGCCGCACGTGGGGCACGAGCTGGATCACCTCCTCCGCGGGGAGCGACTGGAGCAGTCCGACCTTGCTCAGGCTCTTGAGCAGGCTGGCGGCCTGCTTGCGCTTCTCCTTGGCCACGTGCTTGCGCAGCAGCGCCCCCTGGCGCATGAACCCGCCCTTGGCGTTGAGCCGCTTGTTGAGCACCTCGAACAGCACGCCGCCCACCACCGCGCCCGCCATCGTGGCGACGAGGATCCACGGGTCCTCGATCCCGGGACCTCCGTCGCCCGCCGCGTGCAACGCGTGGCCGAACAGCTCGAGCGTCAGGGCGAAGAGCAGGGCGCCGCCGCCGAAGGCCATCAGGGCCGAGGTGAGCCGGCGGGACGGCCGGGTCCACAACCCGAGAGCGGCGCCGACCGGGAGCGAGCTGGCGGCGACGAGCGCCCAGAACATCCCCTTGAACGGCAGATCCCAATGCACGCCGCGCCGGTCCCTTCCTCGGGGCGGAAATCTCGCACGCCCCGCCGCGCCGGGTCAACGAATCCCCATGCGTCGCGCGGGCGGGGCGTGGAGACGTTCAGCGGCAGCCCGGCGGGTTGGGGGCGACGACGGCGTCGCAGGGGTGCCACAGCCGTCCGAGCTGGTTCGGCGTCAGGATCGTCGTCGGCGTGGAAATCGAGCTGATGTTGCCGCAGTCGTCCACCGCATTGAAACCGATGCTGGAACACTGGGGCGCCGTGCCCAGGTAGGGCGAGATGAT
>JAAZOP010000019.1 GCA_012797735.1 Myxococcales bacterium | reverse complement strand
GTAGGAGGGCGGTCGAAAGACGTCGGACGGGCAGACGGCGCTGGTCCCGGTGCAGTTCTCCGGCACGTCGCAACCGCCGGGAGCCGCGGCGCGGCACTCGTACGTCGATGGCCGGAAGGCGTCGGGCGGACAGGCGGCGCTGGTCCCGGTGCAGTATTCCGGCACGTCGCAACCGCCGGGAGCCGCGGCGCGGCACTCGTACGTCGAAGGCCGGAAGGCGTCGGGCGGACAGGTCAGGCTGCTGCCGTCGCACCGTTCCGCCGGGTCGCACGGGCCGGTGGAAGCGCGGCACTCGGTCGCGCTGGACGCGGGCACGCAACGGTCGCCCGCCTCGTCGCATCCCGCGACGCACCCGGCGACCGGGCAGGGCGGCGTGCCCGGGACGCACGTGCCGGCGCCGTCGCACGTCTCGTGGCCGTTGCACCAGACGCCGTCCTCGCACGCCGATTCGGCGGGCAGCGCCGACCACCCGTAGGCGTTGGCGGCCGGATGGCACCCCTGGCACGGGTTCGCCGGACTCGGCGTCCCCTCGGCGACGCACGTCCCATCGATGATGCAGAAGCCGGCGGCGACCTCGCAGGCGAGCGTGGTCCCGTTGCAGGTCTGGCAGGGGAGGGGGCAGCGCGCGCCGCTCCCGGCGCAGACGCCAGCCGAACAGGTGTCGGTCAGGGTGCACCAGTCGCCGTCGTCGCACGGCAGCCCGTCGGCTTCGGCCCGCATGCGGCACGTCCCCGAGGCCGGGTCGCAGCGGTTGTGCGCGCAGGCGGTATCCGTGCCCGGGTCGCAGACCACCACCGTCGCCGGGTCCACCGCGCACACCCGCTCGATGCAGTCCAGCGTCCCGTTGCACAGGTCGCCGTCCTCGAAGACGGCGCACTCGGCCGCCGTCTCGCACGTGCAGTGGTTGGGGCCGCCGGCGCAGTGCGCGGAGCCGCCGGGGTCGAGCGTGCAGGCGTCGGGCTCGGTGCACGGGTTGCCGTCGTCGCACGGCAGGCCCGCCGATGCGGTGTGGGCGCAGCGCCGTCCGGCCGTCGCCGCCTCGCAGACGTCCGCGGTGCAGGGGTCCTCGTCGTCGCACTCGGCGTCCGCGTGGCACGAGAACCGGCAGCTCGACTCGCATCCGTCGCCCGACACCGTGTTGCCGTCGTCGCACTCCTCGCCCGGGTCGGCCCAGCCGTCGCCGCATCCCGGCGCGTCGCTCACGCAGGTCAACCCGACGGCGTGGAAACCGGCGATGCACTCGCACCGCGGCGCCCCGTCCACCACGTGGCAGTAGCCGCGCGACGAGCAATCGATGTACCGGCACGGGTCGTCGCCCGACGTCGAGTCGCACCCGGCGGCGAGCGTGCCGAGGAGGCCGAGCGCCGCGATCCGAAGTCGCATGGTGCACCTCATCCCGGACCGCAGCTTAGCATCCGCCGCGACGGCCGCCAATGCGCCGGGCTGCGCCGGCCGCTACATGCCGGAGACGTTCAGGGCGTACGCCCCGGAGGCGCTGTAGAACCCGTCGACGAACACGTAGTTGAGGCCCTGCGGCAGGGTCGCGGTGACCACGGAATGCAGCGTGCTCGTGGTGCAGGAGGCCGAGTTGTCGTTGCAGCCGACCTCCGCCGCCTCGTCGCACCCGCCGGCCCGCGCGTAGACGACGGTGTCGAACGTGGTGCCGCGGTCGCAGGTGGAGAAGGTCACTGAGCGGGCCGCGCACAACCCGAGATAGTAGGCGACGTCATCGGCCGTGGAGCCGCCGCACGCGCCGGCCGAATCGTTGCCCGCGCCCGTCGTCGTGCCGGTGTAGCGCCCGTTGCCCGTGATCTGCGTCGCCGCCACGCACGGCGAATGCTGGAAGCGGAGCGCGAAGTTGCCGGAGGACGTGCCGCTCCAGCCGTCGACGACCACGAAGTAGGTGCCCGGGTCCAGCACCTGCACGATCTGGGAACGGAGGCCGCCCGAGTAGGTGCGGCACTGGTCGTCGGCGCAGGTCAACGCCGTGGACGAGGCGCACGAGCCGCTGCGGAGTTGCAACACCGAGTCCCAGGTGTTGCCGTCCACCGTGTCGAGGTAGACCACCTCGCGCTGCAGCAGCGTGAAGGTGTACCAGACGTCGCGCCCGCCCGTCCCGCTCGGGCGGCACGAGTAGCTGTGGTCGTCGGTCGCCTGCAGCGTCGAACCGGAGAAGACGCCGCCGGCCGAGATATCGGTCGCGCCGGCACACGCGTCGTTGGGCGGCGGCGGCGTGGCCGCGATCGTCACGTTGAGGTTGTAGTTGCCGCGGCTGGACGTCCCCGCGCCGTCGACGACCACGAAGTAGGTGCCCGCGGCCAGATTGCGGAAGAGGCGCGCCTGGCCGGGCGTCCCGCCCGCCGAGTTGTCGTCGCAGGCCAGCAGGGTGCCCGGACAGGCCGGCCCCGACCGGAGCTGCAACACCGCGTCGTAGTCGCTCCCCACCGTGTCCAGCGTCACGTCCGCCGCGGCCGTCAACTCCAGCCGGTAGACGACGTCCGGCGACCCCGCGCCCCCGCCGCAGGCGGCGCCGGCCGTGAATGCGTTCGTCGCCGCGCAGGTCGAGCCGAGGAACGTGCCGCCGGAGGAGATGTCCACGATCCCGAGACTCGAGCAGCTGTCGTTGTCCGGCGCCGGCCCGAAGTCGCACGCGCCCCAGTCGCACGTCGCGGCGGAGCAGGACTGGGTGCCCGAGCAGACCCCGGCGGTGCAGGCGCGGGTCTCGCCGGCGGAACAGGCGAAGCCGTTGTCGATGACCGTGTCGCAGTCGTCGTCCGCGCCGTTGCACGCCTCGGCCGGCGCCGCGCAGGCCGCCCCGGTCGGGATCGCGCACGCCGCGGTGCAGACGCCGCTCCCCGTGGATCCGCAGCTCGTCGTGCAGGCGACCGGCGCCCCCGGCGAGCAGGCGAAGCCGTCGTCGACGACCGTGTCGCAGTCGTCGTCCGCGCCGTTGCAGGTTTCCGGCGGCGGGGTGCAGGTCCCGCCGGCCGGCGGCGAGCAGTCGTCGCCGCAGCGCGCCGTGCCCGCGGAGCCGCACGACGTCGTGCACGCCACCGTGGAGCCCGCCGCGCACGGGAAGCCGTTGTCGGCCGCGCCGTCGCAGTCGTCGTCGCGCCCGTTGCACGTCTCGGCCGGCGGCGCGCAGCCCGCCCCCGCCGGGACCTCGCAGTCGGGCGTGCAGGCCCCCGTCCCCGCCGAACCGCAGCTCGTCGTGCACGAGACCGGCGTGCCGCGCACGCACGCGAACCCGTCATCGACCGCCGTGTCGCAGTCGTCGTCCACCCCGTTGCAGACCTCGCCCGGCGGCGCGCACGCGTCGCCGGTCGGGATCTGGCACGCGGCCGTGCAGACCCCGACGCCGGGCGTCAGGCAGGCGCTCCGGCACGTCACCGTCGAGCCCGCGGCGCACGGGAAGCCGTTGTCGGCCGCGCCGTCGCAGTCGTCGTCCGCGCCGTTGCACGCCTCCGCCGGCGCCGCGCACTCCGCGGCCGCCGGCAGCGTGCACGCCTCGGTGCAGACGCCGTTCCCCGTCGAACCGCACGGCGTCACGCAGGCGGTCGCCGTCCCCCGCACGCAGGCGAAGCCGTTGTCGGCCGCGCCGTCGCAGTCGTCGTCGGCGCCGTTGCACGCCTCCGCCGGCGGCGCGCAGCCCCACCGGCAGCCCGCCTCGCAGGTCCGCGTCCCCTCGCTGCCGCATCCGGTCGTGCACAGCCCGTCGTACGCGATCCCCGTGTCGCACTCCTCCACCCCGGTCCGTTCGAAACCGTCCCCGCACGTCGCCGCCCGGCAGTTGTTCAGGCAGTCGTCGAGATTGGACGTGTTGCCGTCGTCGCACTCCTCCCCGCCGTCCACCACGCCGTTGCCGCAGCTCGGCGGCGCCTCCATCCGGCAGCTCCCGTCGCAACCGTCCCCGGCGGCCGTGTTCCCGTCGTCGCATTCCTCGGCCGAGTCGCGGACCCCGTCGCCGCACCAGGCCCGCCGGCAGTCGGTGCGGCACGCGTCGGGCAGCCGGTCGCTGTTCCGCGCGCCGTCGTCGCACTCCTCGCCCGGCTCGAGCAACCCGTTGCCGCTCCCTTCCTCGATCCGGCAGACCGGCGAGCAGCCGTCCCCCGCCGTGGTGTTGCCGTCGTCGCACATCTCGCCGGCATCACGGACCCCGTCGCCGCACCAGGCCCGCGCGCAAGTCGTCCGGCATGCGTCGGGCTCGGTATCGCTGTTCCGCGCGCCGTCGTCGCACTCTTCGCCGGGGTCGAGCACCCCGTTGCCGCAGGACGGCGGCGAGCAGTCGTTCCGGCACGCGTCGGTGTCGTCGCGGTTGCCGTCGTCGCACGACTCGCCGGAGTCCACCACGCCGTCCCCGCAGTACGCCCGCCGGCAGTCGGTGCGGCACGCGTCGCGGCGCGTGTCGCTGTTGTTCTCGCCGTCGTCGCACTGCTCGCCCGGGTCGATCACCCCGTTGCCGCACTCGACCGGCGCCGCGTCGACATCCACGGCGTCCCCGGTGTCGGCATGCGTCGTGCTGTCGCCGCAGCCGGCGGCGGCCGCGAGCAGCAGGAGCGCAGCAGTCAGGAACCCCCGGAAAGGAATGGAACCCATGGTGAACCTCCCGTCTTTCTCGGCCGTTACTATGAAGGGAATACCGCCACGGCGCAAATTCCGCCGTGATCCGGGGATGGAAACCGCTTGCGCCGGGACCCGGGGAATCCGTCCGGCCGGTGCGTCCGGAAACGCCGTCAGAACTCGCGGCAGTCGGTCGGGCGGCCGGCGTCCGCCAGGACGTACGGGCGCGCCTGCTTGATCACCAGGTCCCGGCCGGGACCCACCAGCTTGAACTCCACGTCCATGGCGAACCAGCGGTTCTCCCCGGCGGGGTCCAGCCGTGGCTGGAAGTAGTCGTGGATGCGCTGCACCACGCATGCCAGTTCGTCGGCCTCCGCCGTGCTCAACACCTGCTCCCCGTCCGGCAGCAGGCTGCTCCGCGCGTAGTAGACCAGCCGGGGGGACCGGCCGCGCCGGTAGAGGAACTGCTCGGTCGTCACCCCGGGCGCCGGGTTGGTCACGCTGGCCTCCCCCGCCTGCGCGTTCACGTAGTACTGGTCGGAGCGGATCGGGTTCAGGATGTTGCGCGTGATCACCACCCCGTTCGCCCGCTCGGAGAGGAACGCCTCGTGGACGAGCAACCCCATCGCCACCGCACGCTCGTCCACGTTGGCGTAGGCCCGCTCGTCGTACGCCCGCTCGTCGTACAAGCTGGCCCAGACGGCGCGGATCGCGTCCTCCACCGGCCGATCGGGGTCGCCGGCCGCGGCGCTCGCCGAGGTGTACAGCCCGGCGCCGTTGAACCCGGGCAGGTCCTCGGCGTTGCTGCTGCTGCGGATCCGCACCCGCCGCGCGCCGAACAGGGATTCGATCCGCTCCGTCACCTCCCGCAGCAACGCCGGATCCACGGGGTGCGACCGGATCGCCGCCCGCACCGCCGCCAGCCGTTCGGATCGCACCCGCGGGTCGGTGCCGAACGCCGGGTCGGCCTCCGCCTCGACGAGCATCCGGGCCGCGCCGCTCGCCTCGGCGTGCTCCCGGAAGTGCACCAGCGGCACGGCGAACGCGCCGGGCGGCAGCACCGGGGCGCAGACGCCCCCGCTCGCGGCGAGCCGCCCCAGTTCGGCCAGCAGGGCGGCCTTGGCGCCGACGGCGCCGAGGTCCTCGATCCCGAGGTCCGCCAGCATCCGGACGCCCCGCACGGTGGTGTCGAGCCGCGGGCGCAGCGGGTCGCCGGTCGGCCGCCGGGAAGCCCAGAACGCCTCGGCCTCCGCCGGGTCCGCCGCCCGCAGATCGAAGCCGCCCGGCAACACCTCCAGCCGCACCAGCGTGCCGAGCCGCGGGGCGACGCGGGGGTCCGAGCGGGCGCCGGCGAGCGCCATGTTCGGCGTGCCGCGGTTGTGGCTCAGCACGTTGACGTGCGCCAGCGGCGTCTGGAACGCCTCCGTGATCAGGCCGCCCACCAGCGGCAGGTCGTTCGGCACTTGGTCCGTGACCGCCACGACGCGCGGCCCGAGCGGGGTGCGGGCGAGGTCGGCCGCAGGGACGAAGGTCAGCGTGCCGTAGGCGACCCCGGGCGAGAGCGGCTGGAGCGTCATCCCCCGGAACGGCTCGTTCTCGTCGACGATCGGCGCCTGGCCGTCGACCGACAGCAGTTCCCTCGTCTGCCGCGACCCCTGCGGCCGGATCCACAGCTCGGTGGGAAAATCGACGTGCCGGGCCACCGCGAAGAAGGCCCGCAGCATCTGCGAGGCCACGATGGCGTCGCCGGTGGTGAACTCCACCGTCCAGAGGTCCCGGCCGGCGTGGTGGACGATCGTCCCGAGCAGGTAGCGGCGGCCCTCGACGCGGAAGTACTCCTCCTCGCTGAAGCGCGCCCAGCCGAGGTGGAACAGGTCGTTCTGCTCCGGGTCGCAGCGGTCGAGATGCGGGTCGCCGTCGATCCGCTCGCGGATGAACGTGTAGTGCAGATCCCAGGCCCGGTTGCCGAGCAGATGCACGACGTCGCCGGCGTCCATGTCGACGACGAACTTCACGGCGTCCATCCCCAACGTCGTCTCGCCGTCGGCCAGCGCCGCGAAGTCGCCCGGGGTCCGCAGGTGCCGCAGCCGGCCCGGAACCTCGCGCCCGAGCACCGGCTCGCACGCGTCGTTCGGCTCCCCCGGCGTCGCGTTGGCGCAGAACCGGTGGCGCCCCCAGCCGTCCGGCACCCGGGCCAGCACGGCGCCCTCCGGCCAGGCCATGAAATCGACCCGGTCGACCGGCGCCCCGACCCCGATCTCGAACAACGACACCACCCCTTCGAAGTCCGGCGCCGCCTCCAGCCCCGCCGTGTCCCCGGCCGTCACCGGCACCACGATCCGCGCGCCCGGCTCGAGCGACCCGACCGGCCATGCCAGCGCGCGACCCTCGACCCGCATCGGCCACGGCGCGCCCGGCGGCTGCTCCTTCACCGTCAACTCGTAGCGCGACAGGTCCACCGCCGCCCCCGAGACGTTCTGCACCTCGACGAACGCCGCCGGCCGCAACGCCAGCTCGCTCAGCACCAGCGGACCCGCCGGCTCCGGCCACCGCTCCGGCCAACCGAACTCCCGGAACTCGACCGTCGCCGGCATCGCCGGCGGCGGCGGCGGCCCGCACGCCGACCCGTTCGCCCGCGCCGGCGTCGCCCAGCCGCACCGCACCGGCACCCCCTCGCCGTCCGGCAGACGCGCCAGACTCTCGTTCGGCGCCGCCTCGGTCCATTCCACCCGGTCGACCAGCCTCCGCGCCGGGGAAACCAGAAGGATCGTGTCCGCCGTCCCCGAGAGCCGGAACGGCAGGTGCAACGCCCCCTCCTCGGGCTCCCCGTCGGCCCACAACAACAACACCGCGCCGGGCTCGAGCGTCACCTCCGGCAGCGGGTGCAGATCGTCCTCCTCGTCCCCGATGCGGTACCCCCCGAGGAACAGCGGTCCCGCGCCGCTGTTGTGCAACTCGATCCAGTCGTCCGTCTCGCCGGCCTCATCGATCCACACCCCCTGGTTCCGCGCCACCACCTCGTTGATCCGCAACGGGTCCGGACACACCCCGCCGCTCTCCGGACACTCGAGGATCGGCTCTTCCAACACCCGGTCGCCGCATCCCGCAACCAGGGCTACCGGCAGGAGCATGGTGGCGACGGACAGGCGCACGAACCGACTCGCAGCGCCTTCCGTGCCAGGCGTCTAACCGGTGCATCGTATTGTAATGATTGTTCGTATTGTCAGGCGGCGTGTCAATCTTGACCGGCGTGTGTGCCACTATAGGCCACCTGCCGGCGTGGTGGGTCGAGCGGCGGAAGGCGGCGGGAGACCCGTCCGTCAGCGAACGCCGCCATCGCGGGCCGCTCGCCGGGACGCCCGTTCCTCAGCGAACGCGGCCGCCTCCAGCCGGTCGAAGGAGACCACCACCTCCGGCGAGAACCGCACCGCCGCCCCCTCGAACCGCGGTCGCACCACCCCTCGCAGCCCCGCCGTCTCCGGCAGGTCCTCCAGCGCCAGATCGCGCCTCGACACGCGGCCGTCCCGCCGCTCGAGGACCGCCACGATCGACCAGTCCGGACGAGCCGTGGCCGGCGCGAGGATCGACACCAGCCGTCCCTGGTCGGTCACCGCGATCCGCTCGGTGAGGTTGCAGCCGACCGTCTCGTCCCACAGCCGCCGGTCCGAGGCGCAGCCGGAACCCTCGAAGACCGTTACCTGCATCAGGCAGAGGCAGCCGGCGGCGGGACTGAGCCGGACGTCGAGCGAGTAGGCGCCGGCGGCCGAGTCGCGGCACTCGGCGCGCGCGAGTCGGGCCCATCCGAACGAACCGCAGAGGAGCGCGAGGAGGACGATCCGCATGCCCTTTCGGGGCCGCGGGGGGCGGAACTGTGACCGGCCGCGGGGCTCCCCGCGGTTCATCCGACCCCGTCCCAGCAGAAGGTGCACAGCTTGTGCTTCGGCAGGCCGATCGCCTCGACCAGGTCCCCCAGTCGCTGGTACCGCAGGGTGGTGAGTCGCAGGCCGACGCGGATCCGCTCGACCATCGCCGCGTACGCCTCCGAGTCCGGGTCGGCGTACCGGGCGAGGTCGGCGTCGTCGCGTCCTTCGATCTCGCGGATGGCGCGGCGGGCGGCGAGGTCCATCTCGGAGCGGGAGCGGGAGAAGTTGAGGTACGGGCAGGCGTAGACCAGGGGCGGGCAGGCCGGCCGCATGTGGACCTCCTTCGCCCCGCGCTCGAACAGGTAGCGGATCGTGTCCTGGAGCTGCGTGCCGCGGACGATCGAGTCGTCGCAGAACAGCAGTCGCTGGCCCCGGATCAGGTCATCGATCGGGATGAGTTTCATCCGCGCCACGAGGTCGCGGAGCGACTGGTTCGGCGGCATGAAGCTGCGCGGCCAGGTCGGCGTGTACTTGACGAACGGGCGGCGGTACGGCAGCCCCCGCGCCGCCGCGTAGCCGATCGCGTGGCCCACGCCCGAGTCCGGGATGCCGGCGACCGTATCGACCGCCACGTCGTCGCGCGCCGCCAGCCGTTCCCCGCACCGGTACCGCGCCGCCTCCACGTTGATCCCTTCGTAGGACGACGCCGGGTACCCGTAGTAGACCCACAGGAACGAGCAGATCCGCAGCCGGTCGCCCGGCGGCACCCGCGTCTCGTCGCCCTCCGCCGTCAGGAACACCGCCTCGCCCGGACCGAGGTACCGCTCGACACGGTAGCCGAGGTTCGGCAGCGCCGACGTCTCCAGCGTCGCGGCCCGCGCCCCGTCCTTCGCCCCGATCGTCACCGGGGTGCGCCCGAACCGATCGCGCGCCGCGTACAACCCCTTCGGCGTCGCCACCAGCAGCGAGCACGAACCTTCCACGACCTCCAGCACCCGCCGGATCCCGTCCTCGAACGTCGCCTCCTGGTTCAGGAGCGCCGCCACCAGTTCCGTCGGGTTGATCGCCCCGCCCCGCACCTCCGAGAAATGCCCCGACCGTTCGGCGAAGATCCGCGCCGCCAGCGCCTCCGCGTTGCGGATGACCCCGACGGTCGAGATCGCGAACAGTCCGAGGTGCGAGCGGAACAGGATCGGCTGGTCGTCCGTGTCGCTGATCACCCCGATCCCCACCCGGCCCCGCAACCGCGGCAGGTCGGCCTGCATCTTCGACCGGAACTGCGCGTTCGAGATGTCCTTGATGAACCGCGTCACGCCGCCGTCGTGCAACACCGCCAGGCCGCCGCGCCGCGTCCCGAGGTGGAAGTGGTAGTCCGTGCCGAAGAACAGGTCCGTCACGCAGTCGTCCCGCGACACCACGCCGAAGAAGCCGCCCATGGGCGCACGCTATACGCGATCCGCGACCGGTGGGGAAGGGGGAGTCGGGCGAGGCGGAAACGCCTGGTGGCCCGTGGCCGCGGTTCCGGAGTACGATGCCCGTCATGGTGCACGCACCGGCTCTTGCGATCCGCCTTCTCGTCTGCCTGTCGCTCGCCGGCCCGGCCTGCAAGCCCGGCGCCGGCGGCTCGGACACCCGCACCGGCGGCCTGCGGGCCGACGGGACTCCGATCGCCGCGGCGGATTCCGGCGCGACCGCCCCGGACGTCGTTGCGGAGACGGGCGACGCCGCCGCCGCACCGGCGGAAGCGGCGGTCGACGCCGCTCCGCCCCTGCCCCTCGACGAACTGCCCGAGCCCGAGATCGCCTGGTCGCACCCCGCCGGCTCGTTCACCCCGTCCCCCGTCCTCGAGACGCCCGCCGGACCGGCGCTGGCCGCCTTCGATCCCGACGGCGCCGTCTCCCTCCTCGACGCCCGAACCGGCTCCGTCCGCTGGACCGCCCGCCCCGCCGGCGGCGAGACCTGGTACGGGGTCGATGCGGGCACCCGCGACGGCGAAACCCTGATTCTCGTCGATGCGACCGACTCCGAACAGCATGCCCTCGTTCTGCGGCTGGCCGCGGACGACGGCCGCACGCTCTGGCGCACCCCGGTGGAAGAGGGCTTCTCGGTGGACCTCACCGAGTGGGGCCGCGGCGTGCGTCTCGAGAGCTACGCGGCCTGCGCCGTCCGCATGCTCGACCCCGCCGATGGCCGCCTCCTCGGGCCGCGCCTCCGTGGTCCCGACAGCGAGGTCTGGGACCATCGCGGACACGCCGCGCGCCGCTGCGGCCTGAGCGACATCCGGACCTTCGGCGTCGCCGGCGGCGTCGGTGTCGTGGCCCGCGGCGACCGCGAAGGCCGGCGGCTCGAAGGGTTCGGCCCCGCCGAGACGCCGAGGTGGACCCGCACGTTGACCCCGACCGGCCTGGCCAACGCCGTGCTGTTCGACCGCCACGAAGGGATCTTCGTCGAGTACGACGGCCAGCGGGACGCCCGGGCCAGGCGCGTCGTGCGGCTCGACCTGCGCACCGGCGCGGAGCGTTGGGCGCGCGAGTTCGACCTCTCCGGCGACTGTCCCGGCCCCTACATCGAGGGACGCGTGCGACCGGTGCCCGGGCCGCAGCAGCGCGCGACGGCCGTCCTGGTCCCCGACTGCGTCATCACCAGGAGCCTCGACCCCGCGGACGGCCGGATCCTGTGGGAGGTCGCCACCGGCGGTTTCCCGGTCGTGGAGGGCGAGGAACCCGAGGAGTTCGGCGCCTACGGCGCGGACCCGCTGGCGCTGCAACGCCTGCATCCCGACGGCACCCCGGCCGGGTCGCTCGTTCTCCCCGGGACGACGCGCTACTTCTGGCCGCTCGCCGACGGCGTCGTCGCCACCGCGCTCGAACCGCCCTGGACCGCCCTCGTCTCCGACGACGGCAGCGTGCGCTGGGAAGCGGCCGTCCACTTCTGCAACGTCTTTCGCCGTGACGCCGCCTTCGCGATCGTGCCGCCCGACGTGCACCTTCTGATCGAACCGACAACCGGGGGCGCCTGGAAGCTCCCGGGCGGCTCGCCCCGGATCCTCGGATGCCTTGCGGCCGGGGAGGGTGGGGCGCCGCTGTGGCTGGCGATGCGCGGCGACCCGGCCGAGCTGGTCGGCCTGCGCACGACCGGCGAGGGTTTCCCTCTGCCGCGCCCGTCGCCCTGAACGCCCTCGGCCCGAGCTCCCGGCCGCTGCGCGGCCCGGCGACCCGCTCAGGGTGTCGCGCCGGGCCGGCGCAGCCGATCCACGGTGGGGCCGTCGGCGGCGGGAAACTCGTAGGCGCCGAGCTCCTCCGGCGCCACCCAGGCCAGCGCGTCGTGCTCGCGCGCCCGGGGGACGCCGGCGAGCAGTCGCGCCCGGTAGCTCGACAGCTCGATCGTGACGTCCTCGTAGACCTGCACGTGCCGCACCAGCAGCTCGCCGATCTCGGCCTCCACCCCCAGCTCCTCGCGCAACTCGCGCCGCAGGCACTCGCGCGGGTCCTCGCCCGGCTCGAGCGTTCCGCCGGGGAACTCCCAGAGACCGCCGCGGCGCTCGCCGGCCGGACGCCGGGCGATCAGGAACCTCCCGTCCCGCTCGATCACCGCCGCCGTCACCCGCACCATCCTGCCGTTTCCCGCCGCGACGGTCGCTTCCGGCCCGGCCGCCGCACCACCGGGTTGTACACGGCCGCCGGGTGTCGGGCAATCGGCGGCTCCCGGCGGGGCTCCGCGCGCCCGGTCCGGTCGGCGGACTGGAGAACCGAACCCGGGCTCGGGTAGAATCCGGGCCGCGCGATGTCCGCCGGCCGTCCGTTCGAGGGTTCCCCGGCGCTGGTGGTCGACGACGACCCGGCGATCGTCCACCTGCTGCGCGTGTTCCTCGAACAGCTCGGATTCTCCGTCGCCACAGCCGGCTCGGGCCCGGAAGCGCTGGCGGCGCTGGCGCGGCGGCCGGCCGATCTGGTGATCACCGACCTGGCGATGCCGGGGATGACCGGGATCGACCTCATCCGCCAGGCGCGGTCGCGCGGACAGCCGGGCGAGTTCGTCGTGCTGACCGCCGTCGGGTCGGTGCCCACCGCGGTGCAGGCGGTGAAGTCGGGGGCGTTCGAGTTCCTGGAGAAGCCGGTGCGGTTCGACCAGCTCCGGGCGACGGTCGAGGCGGCGATGCGGCAGCGCCGCGAGAAGGCGATCCCGGTGCGGACGACCGACGTGGTGGCCGAACGGCCGATCGCCGACCCGGCCGGCGCACCGGCGGGGACGCCGCCGCCCGCGGCCGCCGTCCCCGCGCCGTCGCATCCGCTGCCGCCGCCCCTGCCGGCGGGCGACGCCGGTCAGACCGCGTACGGTCGCATCGGGCGGTACGAGATCGTCGAGCTGATCGGCCGCGGGGGGATGGGCGAGGTGTTCCGTTGCCGCGATCCGCTGCTCGGGCGCCCCGTCGCCGTCAAGGTCATGCGCCTGACCACCGACCGCCCCGAGCGCACCGCCGAGCTGCTTGCGCGGTTCCAGCGCGAGGCGGCGGCCGCGGGAGCGCTTTCCCACCCCGGCATCGTCGCGGTCCACGACCTCGGCCGCGACCACGCGCTCGGCCTCTGGTACATCGTCCTCGAACTGGTCGACGGGCGCTCGCTGGACCGCATCCTCGAGGAACGCCACCGGCTGCCGCCGGAGGAGGCGGTGCCGCTGGCGTTCCAGGTCGCCGACGCCCTGGCCTTCGCGCACGCCCGCGGCATCGTCCATCGCGACGTCAAGCCCGGCAACATCCTCGTCCGCAAGGACGGCACGACCAAGCTGCTCGACTTCGGCATCGCCGCCGTCCAGGGCTCGGACCTCACCCTGCGCGACCAGATCCTCGGCTCGCCCGCGTACATGGCGCCCGAGCGGATCCGGGGCCGGCCGTCGGGTCCCGCCGCCGACCAGTTCTCGCTCGGCGTCGTGCTCTACGAACTGCTCGCCGGCGCCAACCCGTTCGACGACGAGACGCCGGAGGGGAAGATGGTCCGCGTGCTGGAGGGACGCCCCGCCCCGCTCGCCGCGGCCGTCCCTTCCGCCCCCCGGCCGCTTCTCGATCTCGTCGCCCGGATGATGGCCCGGCGTCCCGAGGATCGCCTTCCCTCCATGGAAGACGTCGTCGAAGCGCTCGCCGGCATCGCCGCCGGGCTCGGCCGGCGGGTCGAGCGGTACGTCGCGCCGTCGGCGGACTGAACCGCAGGGCTTCGCCGCACGGGACCGCAGTTCGCGCCCGCATCCCGCTTGTCGCCGCTTGTCGGCCCGGCTATCGTCCCTCTCGATGCCGCCCCGCAAGAAGCGACCCGCACCCCGGACCGTGGGACTCGAGCCGACAGAGGTCGCGCGCGGGTCCCCCCCGCGCGACGTCGAGGCGCTCGCGCGGCAGGTCGAGGACGACGGCGGCGCCGTCCTGGCCCGCTACCGCGACCCCTTCGGCGGGGCCTGGCTCCTCCTCGTCTCGTTGCCGCTCGAACGCATCGAGCCGACCCCGTACCAGCGGGAGCCGTCGCCCACCCACGTGGCCCGCCTCGCCGGCGTCATCCCGAAGGTCGGCCGGTTCCTCGATCCCGTCGTCGCCGTGCGCCACGCCGGCGGCTACTGGACCCCCAACGGGATGCACCGGCTGCTCGCCCTCCGCGAACTGGGCGCGCGCGCGATCACCGCGCTGCTCGTTCCCGAGGCGGAGATCGCGCACCGGATCCTGGCGCTCAACACCGAGAAGGCCCACAACGTCAAGGACCGCTCCCTGGAGGTCGTCCGCATCGCCCGCGGCCTGGCCGCCGACCCGGCGACGGCGCGGCGGCCGGAGAGCGACTGGGCGTTCGAGTTCGAGGAGCCGGCGTACCTGACGCTGGGGTTGTGCTACGAGAGGAACGGGCGCTTCTCCGGCGGCGCGTACCTGCCGGTCGTGCGGCGCTGCGACGCCTTCTCGCCGGCCGCCATCGCCGAATCGCTCGAGGCGCGCGCGGAGCACGCCGCGCGGCTGCTGGAGCTGGACGCGGCGGTCGTCGAGGTGGTGGGGAAGCTGAAGGCGGCGGGGCTCCAGTCGCCGTACCTCAAGCCGTTCGTCGTTGCGCGGATCAACCCGTTGCGGTTCGCGCGGGCCGGCAGGCCGGGGCAGAAGGCCCCCCGCGCCGACCTCGAGGCCACCCTCGTCCGGATGCTCGCCGCCGCCCGCAAGTTCGACGCCGCCAAGGTCCGCCCCCAGGACCTCGCCGGCCTCGGCGGTCCCCCGCCCGAGGAGTGACCGGCGCGGCCGCGCCCGGTCCGCCCCGGTCGCCGGCCACCGACAGCCCGGGTGGCCCCGTCGATCGCCGGTCGCGCCGGCGGACCCACGTTGCGGTGCGGCGGTCGCGCCGGGACGCCGTTCGAGTTGGCGGTGCCCGTCCGGACTCCGGACGGACCGGCCATGGCGCACCTGACCTGGCCGTTCCCGGCCCGCGAGGAAGCCGCCGGCGACGACGACGACGACGACGACGAGCTCGAGCGGATCGGGACTCGCTACGACGGAGAGACCGACCCGGACCCGGAGGCCTGGCGGAAGGCCGGCGACGACGACAACCGACTGGCCATCGAACGGCACCACCGCCGGGATCGGCCGCACGATCCCGTGCCGTCGCTGATGGCCCACAGCGTGATGCACCTGCTCGTCGAGAACGAGATCGCCGCGAACAACCCGCCCGAGACCCGCCGCGCGCTCGAACGGCTGCGCGCCGGCGGATTGAGCCGGCACGACGCGATCCATGCCATTGCAGCGGTGCTCGCCGAGGAGATGTTCGGGATGCTCCAGCGTGGACGGGAGCCGGACCTCGCTCGCTACGGCCGCGCCCTCGAGGCGCTCGACGCCGAGAGCTGGAAGGCGGGTCGCATTTCGCCCTCCGTCGGGCCGGACGAGCCGCAGGGATCTCCGCCGCGGCGCAAGCGCAAGCCCGCCAGGCGGAGAAGGTAGCGACCCGCCGGACCCGGTCCTTCAGACGGTTGCGCGGACGGGACCCGCTGCCGCGGCGCCGCCCGTCACGCCCGCTGTCGGGTCCATGCGCGACCACCCGGACGCGACCGCTTGCCCTGGGGTTTCGGGGGGGAAGGGAGCGGCGGTCTGCGTCCGACGGCTTCTTCGAGGACCGATGCTCCCGGGGCTATGGGTGCAGAATCTCCCGGATCGCGTCCGCCGTGACCTCGCCCTGGAGCTGGCGGAGGAAGCCGCCGGAGGCGTCGAAGAAGTAGATCGCCGGCAGGCCGAAGATGGCCTGGATCTCGCGGTACTGGGCCACCTCCACCGACTGCGTGTCGATCTGGAGCCGCTCGACCGGGATGTTCGCTCCGGCCAGGGCCTCCTGGAGCGCGGCCCACGACGCGTCGATGGCCGCCCGCGTGCACTGGCAGGCATTCTCCTTGCCGATGAAGACGATGCGGGCCACAGGGGAGGTCGGGGTCGAAACCGCGGCGGCACTTCCGGCGGGGTCGCCGGCGACCGGCGTGGGCGAAGCCGTCGTCGCGGTCTGGGCCGCTGCGGTCGTTGCCGGGGCGGGAGCGTTGCTCGCATCCGCCTTGCGGTCGCAGCCCGACAGGGCCACCACGGACAGGAGGCATCCGACGATCAGGTTCTTGTGGCTCATCCTTCGTTCCTCTCTACTGCAAGGCCAGATACGCGAAGTACGCCCCGACGGCAATCACCAGCGCTCCCGCGACCCGCCGCATGATGTCGGTGGCCCGCGTGATCTTGCGCGACTCGATCAGCTTGCGCGCGGCGCCCATCGATGTGCCGGCGATCAGGATCAGCACGCTGTGCCCCAGGCCGTAGACCAGCAGCAGGGTCGCCCCGTACGCCACCGACGAGCCGGACGACGCCAGATAGGTCAGCAACACGATCAGGATCGGCGCCGCGCAGGGCGCCGACACGACGCCGAACAGCAGGCCGAGCACGAACGCTCCCACGACGCCGCGCGTCCGCGGCTGGATGCCGGCGGGCACGGGAATCCGGAGCGGGATGGCGCCCAGCAGGTGCAGGCCCATGACCAGGCAGATGCCCGCCACGACCCAGTTCCAGACGCCGGATACCTCCCCGTACAGCGAACCCGTGAGGGCCGCCGCCACCCCAAGGACGGTGAAGGTGATGCTCAGCCCGAACACGAAGGCCAGGGAGTACCCGAGCGCCTTCAGCGGACCGACCGACTCCTCCTTGCGCCCGGCGACGAAGCTCATCATCAGCGGGATCATCGCCAGCACGCACGGGTTGCTCGCGGTGATCATCCCGCCGATGAACACCGCGACCACCGCCAGCCACGGGTTGGTATGGATGTACTGCCCGGCGTTCTTCGCGAACTCCTCGAGCATCAGCGACTCCCGATCTTGTCCGCGATCAGCCGGACGGCGCGCTCGACGTCGCCGTCGGTCGCCGGCACCTCGTGGGACTTCTCGAACCCCATCTCCGTCAAGCAGACGTGGACGGCGGGCCGGATGTCATGGTGCGCGAACGTCTTCAGCGCGCAGAGCTGCGGGCACCCGTCAATCGCCACCAACGTCTCGCAGTCCAGCGCCGAGACCACGAAGCCGCTGATGTGCGCGCCGACCCCGGCGAGACACGACATCTCGCCGACCCCCTGCTCGGACAGCCGCAGGCCGGCCCGATGGGCGATCTGCCCGACGTTCGACGAGCCGGAGCAGGTGAAGATCAGCGTGACCGCCTCTTCCCCGCAAGCGCACTGGACCCCGCCCGCCATCGGCTATTCCTTCGCCGCGGCGGTCATGATCCACGTCACGATCTCCGCGGCCTTCGCGATCCTCCCGGAGCACTTGACCTCGCCGTCGACCACCAGCGCCGGCGTCATCATCACGCCGTAGTCCATGATCTCGTCGAGCTTCTCCACCTTGCTGAGGGTCACGGGGACCCCGGCGTGGGCGATCGCCTGCTCCGCCTCCGCGTACAGCTTCTTGCACTTCGGACACCCGGTTCCCAGCACCTTGATTTCCATCGCGCGCCTCCTTTCTAGAACACCGCCCCGTAGGCGAAACCGACGATCGTGGACATCACCACGACCAGCGACACGTAGGCCAGCGTCTTCTTCGTGCCGAGCACGCTGCGGATCACGATCATCGACGGCAGCGACAACGCCGGTCCGGCGAGCAGCAGCGTCAGCGCCGGTCCCTTGCCCATCCCGGACCCGATCAACCCCTGGAGGATCGGCACCTCGGTGAGCGTGGCGAAATACATGAGGGCCCCGGCGATCGAGGCGAACAGGTTCGCCCGGATCGAGTTGCCTCCGACCGCCGTCTCCACCCACTCCGACGGGATCAGCCCCTCGTGCCCGGGCCGCCCGAGCAGCAGGCCGGCGACCAGCACGCCGCCGAGGAGCAGCGGCATGATCTGCTTGGCGAACGTCCAGGTCGAGGACACCCAGTCGCCGAGCTCGTCCTTCCTGAACCAGCGCCACAGCATCGCGGCCAGCCCCAGCGCGAAGAACCCGGTCACGAACCACTTGACGCTCCAGACCGCGTACCAGAACCCCGAAGTCTCGCCGGCGGGCCGACCCCAGTTGGCGAAGACGAGGATGCCGACCATGGCCGCGAAGTACAGGCCGTCCTGCCAGAGCCGGCGGGCCGCTTCGAGCGCCTCGGGCAGGACCGCCGCCGCCTTCACCCGCTCCTCCTCCTCCTTGCGGAAGAACAGGTGCATCAACAGTCCGATCACGACCGAGAACGCCACCGCGCCGACCGCCCGGGCGATGCCCAGCTCGAGGCCGAGCACGCGGGCCGTGAGGATGATCGCCAGGACGTTGATCGCGGGCCCCGAGTACAGGAAGGCGGTCGCCGGCCCCAGCCCGGCGCCGCGCTTGTGGATGCCGGAGAACAGCGGCAGGACCGTGCAGGAGCAGACGGCGAGGATCGTGCCCGACACCGCGGCCACGGGGTAGGCGATCCACTTCGAGGCGCCGGCCCCGAGGTACTTCATCACCGAGGCCTGGCTGACGAAGACGCTGATCGCGCCGGCGATGAAGAACGCGGGGACCAGGCAGAGCAGAATGTGGTCCCGCGCGTACTCGTGGAGCATGGCGAATGCCTCGAAGATCGCCCCCTGCACGCGCGGTTCGCCGATCGGCATGGCCCAGGCCGTCGCCACGGCGGCGACCAGCAGTCCGAATTTCGTGATCTCCTTCATCTCAGCGCCCGCTCGCAGCCCCGCCCCGGATGGATGACCTGGCCAAGCAACCAACACGCATCCACGGCCTCGCCTTCCCCGACATCGCCCGGACCTGCACTATTTCCGCTCCCGGACGGCCTCCGCGGCGCAGGAGAAGAAGTTGGTGACGCACGGCATGGCGAGCCGGTAGTAGACCACGCTTCCTTCGCGCCGGTCCTCCACGATCCCCTGGGCTCGCAGGACGGCGAGGTGCTTGGACACGGTCGACTGGTCCAGGCCGACGAGCTTCGTGAGCTCGCCGGCACTGCACTCGCCGTCGCCCAGGCGATCCACGATCAGCAACCGCGCCTCGTTGGCCAACGCCTTCATCACGCGCGCCTGGGCCCGGAAGTCTCTCCGCTTCATTCCAGCACGCCTCCCGAGGGTCATCCCCGCCGACGACCCTCACCGGGTTGTTCTATATTGCCACTTGGCCATGTTGTCAAGAAGGAGTCGTTCACCGGAACAAGCCGAGTCGACCGCCCGGCCGACGTACTTGCGTGCTGGAGCCCATCGTCGTCAACTACGAGCCGAAGGATGGTGAGGCCGCGATGCGTGACCAGCTGCACGGTGACGGCCGGCAGACCCTCGGGACCGGCGGTGAGCTGCTTCCCGAAGACGTCCACCGGGCGCTCGACGTCCTGTCCCCCTGCCTGCGAGCCTGGCGGTGCCCGGCGGGCCGGGCGCTGTGGACCGAGGGAGAGCACTCGGGCCGCCTGGTCGTGCTCGACCGCGGCCGCGTGAAGATCCTGCGCCACGGTCCCGAGGGCCGGATGCTCCTGATGTACGTCCTCGGTCCGGGCGAGGTCTTCGGCTTCCTGCCGTTCGTGGATGGCGGGCCCTATCCGGCCACGGCGGTGGCGCTCGACGACGTCGAGGCGCGCGTGATGGGCCGGACGGCGCTGCGCGACGCGTTGCGGGACGATCCCCGGATCGCTCTCGTCCTGCTCCAGGCGCTCGGACGGCGTCTCCGCGAGGCGTTCGCGCGCGTGGAGGCGCTGGCCGAGCACGATGCGGTCGGCCGCGTCGCGGCCGGTCTGGCCACGCTGCTGCCGGCGGAGCCGCGGGGCGACCCGTTGCTGCTCCTCCAGCTCCCGGTTCCGGCGTATGCCTTCGCGGCCGAACTCGGCATCGAGGCCGAGACGTTGTCCCGTGCGTTGCGGAAGCTCGTCGCGGCGGGCGTGCTCCATCGCGTGGCCGCCGGACGGTACCAGGTGCTGGATCCCCCGTCCCTGTTGCGCCGCGCCGCCGGCAGACCCCCCGCTTCGGACGCCAAGCAATCCGACAGGTCTTGATCGCGATCAATGCGCCCGGCCGATCGCATGGGCATGCTGGCGCCATGGACGGCACGGAGCCGTCCACGGAAGGGGGGGACAAGGAGGCGCGCCATGATCGACCCGAAGGAGTACCTCGAAGCGGGACAGAGGCTGCACGGCCACAAGTGCCCGGCGATGCCGCTCGGCCTGCGGGCGGGGGCCGCGGCGATGAACGCGCTGGGCGTCGAGCGCGCGACGGACGGACAGCTCCTCGCCCTGGTGGAGTTGGGGGAGGGCCACTGCGCCCATTGCTTCGGCGACGGGGTGCAGATGATCACCGGCTGCACGTTCGGCAAGGGCAACATCCGGCAGCTCGGCTACGGCAAGTTCGGGCTCACGCTCGTGGACAAGGCCACCGGCCGGGCCGTCCGCGTCGTCCCGCGCGCCGAGGCGCAGGCGGCGACGAAGCAGACGGCGTTCTTCAAGCAGTACCGCGAGAAGGGAATCCCGGCCTCCCAGGTTCCGGCCGAGATGGTCGAGCCGCTGATCCAGCAGGTCATGACGATGCCGGAGGAACAGCTGCTCCGCGTCGGTCCGATCCACGAGCACACCGTCGAGAAGACGCCGGAGACGTTCGCGTCGTTCGTCTGCGAGCGCTGTGGAGACATGGTCTCGGAGAAGTACGGCCGGTTCGTCGGCGATCGGAAGGTCTGCATCCCGTGCCAGCAGGAGCTGCTGGCCGGCGCGAAGGACTGAAGGACGCCTCGAGGCGCGGGCGGGCGGCGCGGCGGGAGGTGGGGCTCGAGCAGGACGAATCGCACCGCGCCGCGGGCGGACGCTGCCCCACGAAGAACGGCCGGCACGCATGGGATCGGTGACGATCCGGCGTTGCGGAAGGAGGCGATCCGATGACTCTCGTCCTGGCTGCCGCGGCCACCTTCCTGTTCACGGTGGTGCTGACCATCGCGGGCGTGGGGGCCGCCTTCGTGCTCATTCCCGTCTTCATCGGGCTCGGTGTGGGCGTGCACACGGCGATGGCGACGGCGCTGCTGCTCAACGCCGTGGCCATGGTCGTCGCCTCGACCCGCTTCCTTCGCAAGCGGCTGATCGAGTGGCGCACGGCCGTGCCGCTGCTGATCGTGGCCAGCGCGCTGTCGCCGCTGGGCGCGTGGATCAGCACGGGACTCGATCGGACGGTGCTGCTGTGGCTGTTCGTCGGTTTCCTCGTCTTCGCCGCGCTGATGATGCTTTTCCACCGGCCGCGCCCGCGGGCCGAGGGGGCCTCCCGGGCCGTGCTGATGGGCATCGGGGTCGGCGCCGGCGGCCTCGCCGGGTTCATCGGCGGGCTGCTCGGCGTCGGCGGCGGCAATATCATCGTGCCGGCGCTCGTGGCGGCCGGGTTCGATCCGAAGAAGGCGTCGGCGACGACCTCGTTCGTGGTCATCTTCTCCTCGCTGACGGGCTTCCTGGGACACGCCTCGCTGGCGGGCATGGACGCCGGCCTCGTCCTGAGCACGGGCGCGGCCTCGGCGCTGGGCGCGCTGGGCGGCGCCTGGCTGATGACGGAGCGTCTCCAGAGCCGGCAGGTCAAGATCGCCATCGGCGTGGTGCTGCTCGGGATCGCGGTCAAGATGATCCTCGGGCTGGTCTGACGGGACGGCGCGAGGAAGTGCGACGCGGTATCGAGAAGGGCCAGGCCGGTTCCGCCGGGGCCGCCGGACCGCCTCAACCCTCACGCGTTCCGGCCAAGGTGGTTCAACAGCAGGCCGACGTCGGCGAGTGCCAGCAGGACCAGCCCCGCGTCGAAGGTGGTGTACGACAGCCGGGCGACGGCGCTCAGTCCGCCCGGCTTGAGCAGCATCAGTGCGCCGGCGAGGACGGTCAGGCCGACCAGCACCCAGACCACGCGTGTCCCGACCGTCACGATACGGCCGAGACGTCCGTCCGTCGGGCGGTACCCGAGAAGCAGGCCGATCGTGCCGGCCAGCACTCCCAGCCCGATCCAGGCGTGGTTCGCGTCGAGGGTGAACCGCCGCACCGTCATGTACTCCAGCAGGTCGGGGGCGAAGACCGCGGCCAGGACGGCGGCCGTCAACCCGGCGACGAACAGCACCCACGTGCTCCGCCGCACCAGCGCCGGCGGCAGGACGTCGCTGCGCAGAGCCAGCCGACGCAAGAGCAGGAGCCCCGCCAGGAACAGCGCGGCCGCGAGCAGGGCGTAGAGGGCCGGCTTCATCCACTGCTCGCGGAACGCGCCGAGCTGCACCCAGAAGGCGGAGAGGCCGAGGATGCGGTAGTTCGGCACCCAGCGCGGGCGGCCGTCGACCGCGGAGAACGGCACGTCCAGCACCGGACCCGCGAAGAACGGCGACCCCGAGCGGTGGCAATCGATGCAGCCGCCGGCCCCCAGGGCGGCGCGGGCGGGCGCCACGTCGTGCGAGAACTTGTACACCGACGCGTACGGTGTCGCCTCCCACTCCTCGTGCGGCAACGCGCGCCACTCGGTCGAGGAGTAGTACGCGCGGGTGTCGGAAACCCAGACGAGTCGCCGGCCGTCGAGCGGAAACCCCGTGTCGCCGAGATACGTGCGGGTCGCGGCGAGCAACGCGTCGATCTCCTCCGGACGGTTCACCTCGAGGACGCCGTCGTGGTTGTCGTCGGTGATCTGCGCCAGCTCCGGGTACTTCGCGGCCGGGTCGGCGCGGTGCTGCGTCCACATCTGGAAGAAGTCCTTCATGAAGAGCTGGTTCAGCCCGGGCTTGCCGGCCTCCTCGTAGCCGACCCACGCGCTGTGGACGCGGTTGGCCGGGTAGATCCTCCCCTTGTAGCGGATCAGCGTCGGCCGCGTGACGTTCGTCGGCTCATCCTTGCCGGTGAACAGCTCCAGTTCGCCGTAGTGGTTCCAGAACGCCATCTCCTGATCGTAGAAGGTCCAGATGTGCTTCGGCGGCGGCGTGATCCGCGGGGCGGGGTTGTAGACGTCGCTGGCCTGGACGAGCGCGCTCTTCACGGCTCGGGCGGGGATGTGGCAGGCCTGGCACGAGAGCGACTCCAGGTGCAGCGGCGGGAGCCACTCGTGCGTCGCGCGCGGCGCGTTGCGCCATCCGTCCAGGTGGCAGTCCTCGCAGGTCCGCACGGTGTCGTCCAGGTCGTTGCGCACCCACCCGGACGGGTCGTCGCCCTTGCCGAACTGGTGCTCCTCGCGGCCGGCGATTCGCGGGTCCACCGCCCGGCTGCCGGCGGCGTGGCAGTCGACGCACCGCAAGCCGGCCATCATGTGCACGTCGGTCCGCGTCGAGTACGCGGCGCCGCGCTTCTTCCAGTCGGGCTTGAAGTGGCAGTTGAGGCAGGTCTCGTTGCGCGGCTCCGGGGCGATGTGCACCCGGACGTTTCCCTGCTCGTCGAACCGGCTCGCGTCGTACGCCACGACGGGCGTCCCGCCGTCCGCGACCTTCCCCTCGACCGCGCCGAAGCCGGCGCCGGCCGTCGCCGCCCAGCGGAAGTTCAGCGCCGCGAGCTGCGCGTTGCGCTTCCCGTAGTCGTACTCGGGCATGTGGCACAGCAGGCAGTCGGCCTCGATCACGCCCGTCTCCGACCAGCGCGCCTTGTAGTAGTCGCCGTCCAGGCCGTTCTCGCCGCCGGCCGTCAAACCCGAGGCGGGGTCCCGCATCCAGGCGTCGTAGCGCCGGCCTCGGCGGTCCAACTCGAGCGGCCCGCCGCCGGGGTGGCAGTTGCCGCAGGTGGCGGTCACGAAGTCGAACGAGGTCATGTCGATCATCCGCGCGCTGGTGCCCTGTTGCGGAGCGAGCTGCCGGTACAGCGGCGCGGGCGAACACCAGTTGCCGCCGTAGTTGCCGGGCGAAGTGACCCACCCGTAGCGCTCGGCCATCGCCGCCGGGACCGGCTCGCCCCGGCCCTGCTGGAAATGGAAGCCCTTGGTGATCTTCTCGTAGTCGTGGCACCCCTCCGCGCCGCAGGTCTGCCGCGGCGAGTAGGGGCGATCGGCGTTGACGCCCTGGACGGGGTCGATGACGTTGCCCTCCTCGTCGCGCAACGGAAACGGCGGACAGACGCCTCGCGCCTCGCCGGAGGCCGGGGCCGCTTGCGGCGGCGGCCCTGCCACCGTCTCATCCGTTGCGCAGCCCGTCGCGAGCGCCGCGACGAGCGCCGTGGCGAATGCTGCGGTTTCGCGTTTCATCTCCGTCCTCCTCACCAGGAATACGCCGCCTGGGCGAAGTACCAGTTCGCCGGCGCCGCCGCGCCCGTCCGCTCGACGAACGTGCCGGGGAAGTACCGTCCGTAGCCGGCCATCAACTCGAGGTGGTTCCACAGCGTGCAGACCACGCGGGCGTCCAACTCGTCGCCGAGGTTCGTTCCCGACCGTCCCGCGGGATCCCGGCGATACGCCTTCAGCCCCGTCGTGTACCAGGCGTCGGTCGCCTGGTCGAGCCTGAAGTGGTGGTACTCGACGTGCAGCGCGAGGCCGTGCCACGGCTGGAAGCTGAGATCGACCTCGGCATCGTGCAAGTTCGCCCAGAAGAAGAGGTTCGTGTACCCGTAGAAGAAGATGTCGCGCCCGCCGAACACGCCGTCGAACGTGCCGTGCACGCCGTCGTGCGGGTCGGCATCGCCGGAACCCCAAGTGTACTGCGCGCCCAGCCGCGGCGCCCAGGGCACCGGGAACGTGACGCCGAGCTTGCCGTTCGCGCCGAAAGCGCGGAGCGCGTCCCGCCCGTGGGTTCCGGCCTGGACGACGGCGGTCACGCCCGCGTCGAGGAGGTCCAGGAATTGCCCCTCCGCCTGCACGCCGACCGTGTGGGACAGCAGGTTGCCGGCTCCCGACTCCCCGGCCGTGCCGCGGCCGCCAGCGTACTTGAAGACGTAGAACGTATCGAGGCGCAACGGGAGATTCCGGATCTGGGCGTAGCCGACGAAGGTGAAGAAGTCGTCCACCGCACGGTCGGGCCAGACGTCGGACTGGTAGCGCAGGTACCGCCCGACCCACAGGTCGGCGTCGAGCCACTCCGTGTCCAGCCGCACCATCGCCGCGTCCCACGCGTACCGTCCGGTGTTCCCCCAGCTTCCGGGTCCGAAGACCCGCTGGTCGCCGTACGAAATCTGTTGTCGCCCCAGCCGCAGGCCGACGAGCCGGCCTTCGCCGGCCGGCAGGTCGATGTAGAATTGACGCACGTCGAACGCGTCTTCGAGCGGGCTGCTTCCCGCGAAGTCGCCGTCCTCGAACCGCGTCAGGAAGGCGTGGGCGTCCTGGAACTGGAGCACCACCCGCAGGTCCTCGCCGGCCCGCAGCGACAGGTCCAGGCGCACCCGTTCGAGGAGCACCTGGTCGTGACCGTCCGGCTCGTATCCCTTGACCGTGAACCCGTCGTCGTACTCGTAGCGCAGGCGCAGTTGGCCGCGAACGTCGAGGGTCAGAGGCCCGAATGGGACGTCCTGGAGGTGGCCCCAGAACTCGTCCTGCGCCTCCGTCCACGACGAGGCCGGCGGGTCCTCGGCCCGCGCCGGCGTGGCCGAGGCCAGCCCCATGGCCGCGAGCGTCGGCCCACAGGCGACGAACGCCGTCCTGCTTCGCACCGAACCTCGCGGGAGGCCCCGTCTTCTCATCAGCCCTCGAGCGCCTCGCGCAGGAGCTTCTTCAGCGCCTCGACATCCGCCCGGCTCAGGAAAGCATCGACCGGCGGCGGATCGCCTTCCAGATCCTTGCTCAACGGCACCTTCTTCGTGCCGACGTCGCGGACCAGCTCGACGGCACGGTGGATCGGAAGACCGGCCGCCTCCACGAGCTTCCGCGCACATTGGTTCGCGCAGCCGTCCACGGTGACGATCCGCCGCGCCGCTCGCGACTTCTTCAGCACCCCCTCGTTGCCCAGCGGTACGGAACCGAGGCAACCGAGCGAGACCTTCCGCAGGCCCAGCTCGCGGACGGTCTCGAACGCGGCCTGGTACGCGATCAGGCCGGTGTTCGCAAACCCCCCTCCACAGGGGAACAGAACGTTCTCGTGTGTCACGTCCGGCTTTTCCGACATGGCGTCCTCCTCGCGCGATTCGTGCCGTGCGTCATCCTTGGACCGTTCCGGGATATCCCGCGGCGAGCCGTCGCGCCTGCTCCCCGGCGAGCCGCATCCGCCGGCAGCCGCCGTCGTCGAAGCCGCAGTCGCCGCAGGCCACGCAGGCGAGGTCGCCCTTCACGCCCGGTCCGAGCGTGTCCAGACCGGGTACGAGCCGCCGGCCGGGGGCGGCGTCGCGGACGCACTTGAGTCCGGCACCGCACGAGAGCACCAGCACCTGGCAGGCGGGCTCTGCCCCGAGGGGCTTCAGGCGCGCGGGCACCGCCTGGGGATCGCACAACCCCTCTTCGACGGCGTCCACCAGACCCGGTACCTCCCGCACCGTCATGCCGGCGCCGCGGAGCTGTTCGCGCATCGCGCGGACCTCCGTCGTGCCGCCGGTCTTGCTGGTCTTGGCGCACTTGTCGCAGCCTAGAACCACCACCGGCAGCTCCGCCCTGAGCCGCAGCGCCCCGACCACGTCCTCGAACCGCTTGCTCATCGTGATCACCGACATCGTCGCTCCTTTCCGCGAACCCGGATCGCTCGTCGTGACGGACGGGGTTCGCTTCGCCTCCGCATCTCCGTTCCGTCTCAGCCTCGTCGTTTCCCGCCGACAGCGGCCGGCTCCGCGACCGAGTACTCCGGCGGCAGCAGCCGCTCCAGCAGGTAGCCGAGCCCAATGAACACCGGGAGGGTCAACGCCGTGCGCGCGAGCGAGAACTGCCAACCGAGGAAGCCGACCTCGAAGGTCAGCATCGGGATCTTCATCGCGGAGAACGCCCCCAGGTAGATGAACACGTTCGCCGGCGTGCAACCCTTGCGCCACAGGGCCACGGCCACCGGAAACGCCGCGTACAACGGCCCCGCCTGCAACGTCGCCAGCAGGACGACCCAGAACACGCCCGCCGCGCCGGCGCCGCGTCCCAGGTGGCGCTCGACCGTCGCGCGAGGGACCCACACGTCGAACAGCCCGACGAGCACGAACATCGCGGGGAGGAACGACGCCATCTCGAGGGCGAACTCGCCGAGGCGCGCGCCCACGCGCCGTCCGTAGTCGAACGAACCGAAGGCCGCCGACCAGGCCCACACGCCCAGGGCCGCAGCCAGCAGCGCCCACGGGGCCAGTCGGGCGGGCCAGGATCGTCGCGGGCGTTCGCCGCTCATCCGAGCACCAGCGTCATGCCGAGCGCCACGACCACGGCGCCGGCGAACGCCAGCGCGTTGCGCCAGAGGGCGACGCGCCAGCCGAGGAAGCGCGCCTCGATCGGCAGCGTCACCACGCCGACCATCATCAGCGTCGTGATGAACGCCGCCAGCACCGGGTTCGAGGCGCCGTTGGCGCGCAGGACGCCGGCCAACGGATACGCGATGAAGCCGGGCATCAGCGCGACGCTGCCCACGAGCAGGGCGACGACGAACGGGAGGGGCCCGCTGCCGCCGAGGACGTCGCGGAGCATGTCCGGCGTGACGGCCGCCAGCAACAGGCTCACGCCCGCCAGGACCCCGGCCAGCGCGGGCAGGATGGAAAGGAACATCGTCAGTCCCTTTCGAACTCCGGCCAGCGTCTTCCGGCGGTCGGCCAGCAGCGAGAGGACCAGGGCCCCCGCCGTGATGGCGAGCAGGACGATCATGCGGCGGAACCGCCTCCGCCCCCGTCCGGTTCCGGCCGCCGCGCCTGCACCGCGACGACCAGCGAGGGCGCCAGCGCGTCCATGCTGCGTTCCGTCGCGCCCCCGGGCACGTACACCGCCCCGGGCGCCTCGACCAGGCACTCGTCGCCCTCCGAGCGGAATCTCACGCGCCCGGACAGCACGACGAACACGACGTCCTCCTGCATCCGGCAGGGCGGAATCCCGCCGCCGCCGGCGAGCTGGATCCGACGGACGCGCACGTTCGGCTCGTCGAGCAGCACCTTCGCGGCGACGGGCTCGCCCGACGCCCCGGCCGCAGATTGCAGGTCAATCCTCGTCATGCCGTCCTCCATCTGCTTCGCCGTTCCGTGCAGCCGTGCCCGGAGGGGCACCGGCATCGGCCTTCCGGCGGCGCCGCCCCGACCAGAGGCGCTGGATGCCCATCACGAGCAGCGCGACGCCGAGGATGAACGGCCAGCCCTCGCCGCACGTCTTGTCGCAGTCGCAGGGCACGGCGGGACCGTGGTCGTGGGGCGGGACGCCCGTCGTTGCGACCGTCGTCGACCCGCCCGCGCCGGAGCCCTGCATCTCGGCCTAGCCCCTCCCCGCGGCCGCGGGGTGGTCGAGCAGCCACGGCCACGCGTCGGCGGCGGTGTCGTTCACGGTCGCCGCCTTCATCCAGCGCGAAACCAGGATCGCCTCCGCGATCTCGGCATCCGTCGCGCCGGCCTTCCGGGCGTGCTGGACCCACATCCGCGTGCAGGCGCTCGACTGCAACGCCGCGGCGACGCCGATGCCGATCCGCACCTTGACCTTCCCCGGCAGCGACCTCACCTCCGGGTTCTCCATCACGGCACCGCGCTGGTCCATGCAGGTCTTGGCCGCCACCGCGGACACCTTGGCCAGAATCTCGATCGGGTTGGGCTGTCCTTCCCGCATCGTTCCTGTCCTGCTACGTCCCCTCATCGACCGGCTTGATCACCTCCCGGTCGACCGGCGGAACGAGGCCTCGGGCCGCGCCGCCGGCCGCCGGCCGCGACTCGACCTCGGTCGCCGCGTTCCGTTCGGCCAGATTGCGATACACCTGCTTCGCACGGGACCGGGGAATCGCCTTCTCCGCCAGGCGCTCCAACTCCGCAACGAGCGGATCCAGGAACGACCCGGGGAAGCCCAGCACGGATTCCTGCGGCCCCAGGTCGGTCGCCTCGCGGCACCCGTAGCATCCCAGCGAGAAGTTCAGTCGGCCGTCCCGGTACGGGATCACCGTCGAGTCCACGCACGTCGCCTGGAGCACCGCGGTGTCGGCCAGGCGCCGGGCGCCGCCCGCGCGGTTCAAGTCCGCCAGCAGCAGCCACATCAACGGCTCGGGCTCCCCCTCGACGACAACAACGTCCGGCACGCGGGTCGCGCGACCGAGGGGCATGAGCGCGATGCAGGCCACCTCCCCCGGCGCCAGGCGCGACATGCGCTCGAACATCACCCGCCCGGTCTCCGGCTCGTGGACGATGCCGTAGGCGACGAGCCCCTTTCCGCTGGCCAGCCCCTCGGGCAGGGCGCGGAAGCCGAACGCCGCCGAGGCCGCCGGGCAGGACAGCCCGCCGGCGTGCAGCGTCACGATCTCCCCGTGCCGGGCGCGCATCAGCGCCTGGCAGTAGCGGTGGTTCTCGAGCCGCTCCGCCCCGGGGAAGCACGACGGTTCGCACTTGTCGTCCAGGAAGAAGACCGCGACCGGCTCGGTCGCCAGCCCGAGGATCTCCCGAAGTCGTCGGACGTTCGTTCCCAGGTCACCCATGGCGGCACCTCCGAACGCAACGAGCTATATGGCGGTTTGTCCAAACTGTCAAGCCGCGACGACCACAGGACGGCGTCCCGCCCGCATGGTCGCCGTTCAGTTCCGTCGCTCGCCCCCGCAGGAACCATCGGGTCCGCGGCGATCGCAGCCGCAAGGCCCCGTGTCGTGCAGGATCTCGACCAGGCGAGCGCGTGGCAGCGCCCCCTCGAACGTCCACCCGTTCACCAGCAGCGTCGGCGTGGCGCGCACGCCGGCCGAACGGCCGAGCGCGATGTCCTCGGACAGGATGCGCGATGTCTCGTCGGACTCGATGCACGCCGCCAGCCTCTGCACGTCCGCGCCGACATCCCGGGCGACGTCCAGCGCCGTCTGTTCCGAGCGCGGCGGCCGGACCGCGTAGTAGCGGTCCACGAACGGCCAGAACAGGCCCTGCTCCTGCGCGCAGATCGCCGCCCGGGCCGCCCGACACGCGGTCGGGTGGAGCGATCGCGCGACGTGGGGATTGCACGCCGCATCGAGCGGGAAGTGGACGAAGCGTACCCCAGCGTCTGGGCCACGGCGGCCGAGAAGGCAGCTCCGGCACGACGCCGCCGCGCCAGGGCCAGGACGGCCAACCCGGCCCCCGCCAGGTAGAACCCGCTGCCGAGGTGCGAGATCGGGACGCCCAGGATCTCCGCCGCTGGGCTCCGGTGCGCCTCGCCGCAACCCGACTCGACCAGGGCCGCGCACGCGCCGGCCTGGACCCCGCCGGAGGTCCGGAAGCGGACGTGGTCACGGGTCGACAGGCCGCTGATCGCCAGGCCGACGGCGCACACGGCGAGCGCGCCGACCGGGAATCCGACGGACGGCGCGCGGGACATCAGCAGCCGCAACAGCCACCGGACTTCCGCGGGACCGCGGCGGATGCGAAGTCGAGGCCGAGCTGCTCGCTGAGGGTCACGTTCACCTCGCGCAGCAGGTCGACCATCGCCGCCTCGGCGCTCTCCTGCCGCCGGTAGGCCGGATGTCGCCGGATCCGGTCGGCGACCTTGTCCAAC
Source organism: Myxococcales bacterium (assembly GCA_012797735.1). GTDB lineage: Bacteria > Myxococcota_A > Polyangia > DRWM01 > JAAZOP01 > JAAZOP01. The sequence goes on along the minus strand of JAAZOP010000019.1, from coordinate 7,657 downwards.
TCGGCCTTGTCGCCGCGACCGGCGTGCACGAGCACCGCCAGTTCCCGGTAGCGGTCCGCCAGCCCGGTCAGCTCGGGATCGGCGTCGGCAGCGTCGGTCGCCTCGCTCCACTCGGCCCAGCGCGGCTCTTCCTGGATGGCTCGGGCCAAGGCCGCCGCGGCTTCGAAGTGCGACGACTCGGATTCGTCCGTCTTGCGCGTCATCTCCAGACCTCCGTCGCCCCCCGGCGGCATCATCCGCAGCACTTGCCCCCGGCGGCCGTATCGGCGCCGCCGCAGCAGGGACTCGCCGGGCTCGACGCGACGCGGCGGTCGGCGAGGTACTTGTCGGCCAGCGCCAGGACGGACCGGGCCGGCGCGTCCTTGACCGCCTGGGCCGTCTCGACGGCCAGACGCATGTCGTCCTTCGACACGCCCAGCTTGCGCGCTTCGTTGTAGTGGTACTTGAAGCACGACTCGCAGTTCGAGGCGATCGCGGCGCCGATCGCGATCAGCTCCCGGACCGCGTCCGTGACGATGCTGGGTTCGGCCTCGAGCTTGGCGTAGCCGGCGAGCATCTCGCGGGTCGGGTACTTGCCCTGGCAGGCGACGGCGCCGTCCACCAGGGTCAGCGGCAGGGCGTCGTTCCCCTCCTGCTCCAGGGCGGACTTCACCGCCGGGTTGTCGTCGAACGCTCGCGGCTGCTGGGAGAGGTTGAACCGTTCCACTTCGACGCCTTGCTTCGCGAGCCACTCGAGGTCCGCCGCGAACTGCACCAGCTTCGGATCGACGGCCGGGCCGCAGATCCCGGTCGCGCAACACAGGGGCGGATCGAACACCTGGATCTTCATGGATGCTCCCCTCCCGGCCCATGGCCGGCGAACAGGAACGAAAGCCGGCGTTGCAGTTCGTCCCGCACCGCGCGGAACGCGGCCAGGCGCTCCTGCGCGCCGCCCGGCGCCGCCGCGGGATCGGGGAAGGCCCAGTGCACCTGCGGAACGCGCCGCAGGAAGAGCGGGCACACCTCCTCGGCACAGAGCGTGATCACCGCGTCCACCGTGCCGGCATTCGGCAACGCGGCGATGCTCTTGGATTGGTGGTGCGAGATGTCGATGCCGATCTCGCGCAGCACGGCGATCGCCTCGGGCTTGACCGCCGCCGGCTCCGACCCTGCCGACGACACGCGCACGCCGGCCGGGGCCAGCGACCGGGCGATCCCCTCGGCCATCTGGCTGCGCGCGGAGTTGGCCACGCACAGGAAGAGGATGTCGCGCGGTTCCAGGGCGCGCAGGACGGCGGCCTCGACCATCCATTCCGGAGGAACCCCGACGCCGTCCTCGTAGATCCGGCAGCCGAGCGTCCCCGGAGCGGCGCGCCGGCCCTCGACGTCCACCCCGTTCACCCGGATGGAGGGCGAGCCCAGGAAGCCGATCGCGGTCGCCTGCTCCGGGGTGTCGACCTCGACCCGTTCGACCGTCGCGCCGGGCGCCAGCCCGCCGGCCACCCGGCGGGCGATTTCCAGCGCGCGTTCCGCATTCGGGCAGCCCTCGAACACGAGAACTTCGATCCGGGGAACCGCGCTCACGGGATGATCTCCGCGGGCTTGCGGCCCACGACGCGGATGCTCGCCACCTTGCCGGCCACCGCCCTGGTCACGCGATCGACTTCCGCCTTCGGCAGCGCGTCGGACCCGCAGCAGCAGGAACCCGACAACTCCGAGTCGAGCAGCGCCCCGAGCTGGGCCGGCTCGTAGACCAGGCGGTCACGAACCTCGACGTCGTCGAGCCCGGCGTTCCTCAACCCCGCCAGATACTCCGCTTCCGGGATCGCTCCCGAGATGCATGCCGAGTAGAGCACGGTCAACTGCAGCACCCAGTCCGGCATCGGCTCGGCCACGATGTCCGAAATGGAGAACCGGCCGCCGACCTTCAGCACCCGGTGGATCTCCGCGAACACGCGCTGCTTCTCGGGTGAGAGGTTGATCACGCAGTTCGAGATCACGAGGTCCACCGAGTCCGAGTCGACCGGCAGGTCCTCGATGATCCCTTCGCGGACGTCCACGTTCGCGAGCCCGGCCGCCGCGGCGTTGGCCCGGGCCCGCTCGATCATCGCCGGGGTCATGTCCACCCCGATGACCTTGCCGCGGGGACCGACGAGCTTGGCGGCGAGCAGGAGGTCGATCCCGGCGCCCGAACCGAGGTCGAGCACGGTTTCGCCCTCGCGGATCTCGGCCAGGGCCACCGGGTTGCCGCAGCCGAAGGAGTTCCGCACGGCGTCGGGCGGGAGGGCCGCCAGCGCCTCGCGCGAGTAGCCGGCGAGCGTCGCGGCCACCCCTTGGGGTACCGGCCCGCCGCAGCAGCTCCCGGACCCCGGCGGCTGCACGACGGCGCGGGCGTAGGTTTCCGAGACGGTCTTGCGGACCTCAGCGGGACGGCTCACGGCTTGGCCTCCCCGGCGCACCCCTGCACCGACTTCAGCTCCGCGGGGTCGTTGGGGTAGTACTTGCGGCGGAGCCACAGGGCGACGTTCACCAGGCCGATCAGCACCGGCACCTCGACGAGCGGCCCGATCACGGCCGCGAGGGCGCCGCCGTGGTGGATGCCGAACGTCGCCACGGCCACCGCGATCGCCAGCTCGAAGTTGTTCGACGCCGCGGTGAAGGACAACGTCGCGGCCTGCCCGTAGGTCGCACCGACCTTCTTGGACATGAAGAAGGAGAGGAAGAACATCAGGACGAAGTAGACGAGCAACGGAACCGCGATGCGGAGCACGTCCAGCGGCAGCTCGACGATCTTCTCGCCCTTGAGCGAGAACATGACGATGATCGTGAACAGCAGCGCGACGAGGGTGATCGGGCTGATCTTCGGGATGAACCTCGTATGGTACCACTCCTTGCTCTTCAGCTGGATCAGCGAGAACCGGGTGATGATGCCGGCGAGGAACGGGATGCCGAGGTAGATGAAGACGCTGGTGGCGATCTCCCCGATCGTGATGTCCACCTCGACGCCCGGCAGTCCGAACCATGTCGGCAGGACGGTGATGAAGACGTAGGCGTAGACCGAGTAGAGGAACACCTGGAAGATCGAGTTGAAGGCCACCAGCCCGGCGCAGTACTCGGTGTCGCCCTTGGCGAGGTCGTTCCAGACGATGACCATGGCGATACAGCGCGCCAACCCGATCAGGATCAGGCCGACCATGTACTCGGGCTTGTCGTGCAGGAAGAGGACCGCCAGACCGAACATCAGGATCGGACCGACGATCCAGTTCTGCACGAGCGACAGGCCGAGCACCTTGCCGTTGCGGAACACCGGGCCCATGTCCTCGTAGCGCACCTTGGCCAGCGGCGGGTACATCATCAGGATCAGGCCGATGGCGATGGGGATCGACGTCGTGCCGACGCTGAACTTGTCGAGGAACGGGACGATGCCGGGGAAGGCCCAGCCGGCGCCGACGCCGATGCCCATGGCCAGGAAGATCCACAGCGTGAGATACCGATCCAGGAAGGACAGCTTGCCCGCCACACCCGTCTTCGCTTCGCTCATCGGACGCCTCCCTTCCTTCCGCCGCGCCGCGGCTGCGGCGCCGCGCACGTCCTGCCGCCCGCGAGGGCCTTGCGCTTCCGCGATCGTTCCAGTCGGGCCTCGATGTCGTGCCATCGGTCGCCGCCGAGCGCGGTCCGGAGGCCGCGCACCACCGCCAGGGCGTCGCGGCTCAGCTTGCGGGCGATCCGGTAGTACACCCACAGTCCGGCCCGGCGATCCTCGACGAGACCGGCGTGCAGCAGGTAGCGGGCGTGCCGGGATGCCTTGGACTGCGTGATCCCCAGCACCTCGACGAACTCGCACACGCAGAGCTCGCGATGGCGCAGCAGCAGCCCCATCATCTGGAGCCGCGTCTCGTCGGCCAGCGCCCGGAAGATGCCCGCCAGTCGTCTCATCGCGTCCTCCTCCCCCTCGCCGCCACTGCCATATAACCGCCTACACGGTTGCACGCAAGCCAATTCGGTTGCCGTCCGGGAGGCGGTGCCGTACAGTCCCGGTCGGGGGGTGGGAGGTTGGACGCTGGCGTACCACTGCCCCGTCTGCCGCGAAGAGCTGGTCGAGCGTCCGGGCCGCGCGACCTGCTGGTTCTGCGGGCGCGACGACGAGGCGGAGTGGACCTGCCCGGCGGGACACCACGCCTGCGAGGATTGCCGCACCGCCGAACCGGACGAAGGGATCGCGCGCGTCGCGGCGGCCACGACCGAGACGGACCCGGTGGCGATCGCCGAGCGCATGATGTCGCATCCTTCGTTCCAGCCGAGCGGCCCCGAACACCACGGCGTGCCCGCCGCGGCGCTGCTCGCCGCCCTGCGCAACGCCGGCCTGCACGCCTCGAGCCCGGAGCGGATCGGCGCCGCGGTGCGCCGCACGGCGGACGTGCCGCTCGGGGCCTGCGGCTCCCGCGGGGATTGCGGGGCGTGCGTGGGGGCCGGGGCCGCTGTGGCGGCCGTGGTCGGCGCGGACTACCGGACGGCGGCGGAACGGGCCCTCGTGCTGCGGACGACTTCCAGGGCGCTCGGTCGTCTCGCCGACCTGGGTGGAGCCCGCTGCTGCAAGCAGGCCGTCTACGTCGCCATCGAGACCGCCGTGCAGGTCCTGGCCGAGGCGCGCGGGCTGCGGCTCGAGATCCCGGCGATTCGCTGTCCGTTCGCCGACCGCAACCCCGACTGCAAGAAGGACGGATGCCCGTACCATGACCGATGATCGCATCCGCTGGCGGCTGCTCGAGGACGGGATCCGCGACCCGTTCCGTCACTTCGCGATCGAGGAGGCGTTGCTGCGCGCGGTCGACGAAGGGCGGAGCCCGGACACGCTCCGACTGCGCCGCGCCGATCGGTCGGTCTGGATCGGCGTCTACCAGGTCCCGGAGGAGGACGTCGACCTGGCCTGGTGCGCCGAGCGCGGCGTCCCCGTCGTCCGCCGTCACAACCCCGGGGGGGCCGTGTACCAGGACGAGGGCGGGTTCTGCTTCTCCGCGGTGTTTCGCCGGGAGGCCACGTTCCGCCGGTTGGGCATCGGCTCTCCGGACGAACTCTACGCGCGGGTCGGTGCGGCGATCGTCGCTGCCTGCGCCGAGTTCGGTCTGCGCGCCGAGGTGTCGCCCGTGAACGACGTGACGGTCGGCGGCCGGAAGATCTACGGTTCGGCGCAGGTCGACTGGTACGCCTCCTTCGTCCACAGCGGATCGTTCCTGGTGAGCACGGACGTCGGCGCGATGGCGCGGGCGCTGAGGCCCTCTGCGCTCAAGTTCGCCGACAAGGGCTTCTCGGACGTGCGCGGGCGGGTCATCACCCTGCAGGAGGCGGCCGGCCGGCCGGTGCCCGTCGCGACGGCCATGGAGGTCGTGACCCGTCACCTGGCGACGGCGTTCCGGGTCGAACTCCAGCCCGGGCCGCTGCTCCCGCACGAAGTGGCGGCGGCCGAGGAACTGCTGGAGGCGAAGTACGGCCGCCGCGAGTGGACCTTCCGTCCGCGCGCGGAGCGGACGACGGTCGTGGCGACCAAGGCCCGCAGCGGCGTCGTCGCGCTCGAGGCGGCGTTCGACGGGAGCGTGCTTCGCGACGTCGGCGTGACGGGCGACTTCCTCGTGCCCGACCCGAGAGAGTTGGACCGGTGGATCGCCGGCGCCCGGGGCAGGACGACGGAAGAGGCCGCCGGGCTGGCGCAGGGCAGCCGGCTCCCGGCGGACGTTCGAGAGGCGCTGGCGCGCCTGCTGCGGATGGCGGAGGAGAGCGATGGCGGACAGGGGTGACGCGGGGCCGTGCTGCTGCGGCCAACCGGTGCAGGACTTCCGGATGCTGCGCTTCCCCGACGACGGCCAGGCGGGCGTCGTCGGCCTCGGCGCGATCCTGGGCGAGATGGCCGCGGCCGGGAAGCCCGTGGCTGCCGGCACGGCCCAGGTGATCGTGGAGAAGCTGGCGCAGCGCAACTACGTCCCGGCTTCCGCCCATCCGCAATACCGTGACGTCGTGCTCCGGGAGTATGCGGCCTACATCGAGCGCCGCGGCGGTTCCGGCGGGACAGGCCGATCGCCGGTTTCGCGGGACGGTCGAGGCGGATGATGGCCGGCGTCGAAGCCGGAGCCGGGCGCAAGCGATTGCGGCTCGAACTGCTGATCGCCGGGCCGCCGACGGCGCGCTGCAAGCAACTGCTGGCCATGATGAAGGAACTCGTCGTGCGGTACCCGGACCGCGTGCGGCTGGACGTCTACGAGGCCGGCGAGGCGCCGTCCGTCACCCCCACCTTCGGTTTCCAGGCGGCCGGCAAGCGGAAGAAGGTGCCGTCGGCGTTCATCAACGGCACCCTGGTGGCATCCAGGGACGACCCCGGCGACATCGATCGGCTCGTCGCCGCCACCGAGATGGAGTTGGCGCGCGGTGAAGCCGAGTGGCAGGCGTAGGGCCCTTGTCGATTCAGGGGCGCCACCTGTCCCTCGCCATCCGCCCATCCGCGTCCGTCCACCCCGTGATCGTTGTTCTTCTTGTCGCACCACCCGATGGTCGCCGACCATGGTCACGACACGATTCCGCAGATCCGTCGTGCCCGGATCGGGTATCGTTCGCAGAGGTGGCCCGATCCCACGGGCCGGGGGTACGGACATGATGGAGCATCGGCCCGGACTCGTGATCAGGTGGCTGTTGGTGGCCATCGCCGTGACAGGCTGCGTCCGGCAGACCACCGAGCGAACCTGCGCGCCGGGGGCCGTCCAGCGTTGCGCGTGCCTTGGCGCACCCGACGGCGTGCAGAAGTGCGCCGATGACGGATCCCGATGGGGGTCGTGCGAGTGCCTGGCTGCCGTGCCGGTCGGTACGGAGGACGTGGGGACCCCCGGGGCCCCGTTGGATGCGGGGCCGGTGGCCGAGGTCGCAGACGTCGTGGCGGGCGTACCCGAAGAGGCGGGATCCCCGGACGGCGTCGGCGACGGCGAGGATCGACCGAAGACCGTGTCGGAACGACAAGTGGCCGTCTTGCACGCGCGAATCGAGAACCTGCTGTCGCTGGAGAACGTCCTGGCCTCCGCCGACACCACCGAGGTCCAGCCTCGCACCGGTACGGCAGAGCCGCCTCCGGTGGTCCAGGTGACACCCGTCGAGCCGCCAGCCCCACCTGCTCGACCCCGCGGGGTGGTGCGCACGTCCGGTGGAACGCCCGTGGGCGGGGAGGGTCGGATGAGCGGCGACGTCTTCCGTGCGAGCCTCGGACGCAAACGCGCCGCGATCCAGATCTGCTATGACAATGCGTTGGCAACAAACGCCACCCTGGCGGGCGTTCTGACCTTCCTGGTCACGATCAACCAGCGAGGTGAGGTCGCCGTCGTGCCGGAGCAGACCGACGCCGCCCTGGATGCGGCGGGAGTGACGAACTGCGTGCGGGCGAAGCTGGGGACGATGAACTTCTCTTCCAGCCCGCCCCAGGGCGGCGACTTCCGCATCCGGTTGCCGATCTCGTTCGCTCCGGGCGAGTAGCGCCCTTCGCCCGGTCACCTGGGAACGAGGCCCAGCCATTTCAAGGTGCCCACCTGCCAGGAATTTTGGAGGAGTCCTCACGCTGTAGCAGATATTCCCCGCGCCGCAGGGTTGGGGCGCGGGGAGGTTGGCGATGGTGGACAGCAAGGGCGGGGCAGGTGCCGGGCCGTCG
>JAAZOP010000206.1 GCA_012797735.1 Myxococcales bacterium | reverse complement strand
TTCCGCGGCCGGCGGGTCCCCCGTGGGGCTTCCGGAACCGTTCATGCCTTGAGTCGCAGCAGGCCGGTGCGCAGCTCGAAGGTCGCCGGCAGGCGGCCGAGGGCTTCGCCGTCCACGTCGAGCAGCACGGCTTCGTCCGGGTCGAACGGCTCGGCCACCACCTTGCGCGCCCGCTCGACGATCACGCCCGGCAGGGTGACGTGGGTCCCGGCGTAGACGCGGTGGCCGCGGAGGAGGTAGTCGACGAGCGACTGGGCGGGGAGGGTGACGACGTCGAACAGGCCGTCGTCGAGCCGGGCGTCGGGTGCGATCTGCATCCCGCCGCCGAACCAGCGGCCGTTGGCGCAGGCGACCACGGAGATCGTGCGGATCACCTCCGGCCGGTCGTTGAGTTGCAGCCGGACGACCTGCGGGCGGAAGCGCGCCAGGGCGCGCACCGTCGCGGCCGCGAAGGAGACGAAGCCGCCGAAGGCCTTGGAGGAGCGGTTGACGAGGTCGTCGACCAGTCCGCCGAGGCCGAAGCTGGCGATGTTGAGGAACCAGCGCGTCGCCGGCCGGCCGTCCCGGTCGAAGTAGGCCAGATGGCCGACGTCGCAGGGGCGGGTGGCGCGGTCGCCGAGCAGCGCGACGAGCTCGAGCGGGTTGCGGCCGTAGCCGAGCGTCTTGCGGAAGTCGCCGCCCGTGCCGCCGGGGAGGGGGGCGAGGACCGCTCCGTCGCGGACGGGCCGGCCGTCCTCCTCGAAGAACCCGTTGAGCACTTCGTGGTGCGTGCCGTCGCCGCCGATCGAGACGATCTGTTCGGCGCCGGCCCGGAGCCCCTCGCGAACGCGACGGGTGGCGTCGCCCGGACCCGCGGTCTCGACGAACTCGACGTCGCGCACCGTCCGGCGGATCGCGGCCAGCAGGGTGCTCCGCCGCCGCTCGCCGAGCCTCCAGCCGGCCTTGGGGTTGAGCACCACCAGCGTCCGGAATGCGTTGCCCATGACGGCCGATCCGTACACCCGGCGCCGGCAGGGGCGCAAGCGGGGGTTCCGGCATGGAATACGGTCGCCCGGAGCGGCGTTGATCGGGACGCAAGGAGGTCGGAAATGGACGGCAAACTGCGGAATTCCAGGCGGACCTGGTGGTGGGGGCTGGCCGGCGGGCTGGCCCTCGTCGGGTTGTGCGGGACGACCGCAGCGCTGGCGGGGAACGACCCGCCGGCGGCGGTCCAGGAGGCGCCGGTCGGGGCCGGGTACGCGGCGGCCCCGAACCTGCCGTCGTTCGCCCCGATCGTCGAGCGGCTGGCGCCGACGGTGGTCTCGATCAACGTCATCCAGCGGGTGCGGCTCGGCGAGGGCTCGATGGTTCTGCCGTTCTTCTTCGGCAGCCCCTTCGGGGCGTTCCCGTTCGGCGGAGGCCCGGGAGGGGAACCGCCCGAGTTCGAGAACCGGGGTTCGGGCAGCGGGGTGATCGTGGACTCCGAGGGGCTGATCCTGACGAACGCCCATGTGGTGCAGGACGCGAGCGAGATCACGGTGCAGGTTTCGGGCGGCCGGAACTACCCGGCCGAGGTGGTCGGTGTGGACGAGCCGACGGATCTCGCCCTGCTGCGCATCACCGGCGCGGGCCGACTCGCCGCCGCGACGCTGGGCGACTCCGACGCGGTCGAGGTCGGCGACTGGGTGCTGGCGATCGGCAATCCGTTCGGCCTGGAGCACACGGTGACGACGGGCATCGTCAGCGCCAAGGAGCGGCGGACGGGCGGGCCGCGCGAGCGGTACGGCAACTTCCTCCAGACCGACGCCTCGATCAATCCGGGGAACTCGGGCGGTCCGTTGTTCAACCTGCGGGGCGAGGTGATCGGGATCAACACCGCGATCAACGCGGCCGGGCAGGGCATCGGCTTCGCGATTCCGTCGAACATGGCGCGCGCGGTGCTGGCGCAGCTCCGGGAGAGGGGCCGTGTCGAGCGGAGCTGGCTGGGGGTGACGATCCAGACGGTCACGCCGGAGCTGGCCGAGTCGTTCCGCCTGGCGGGAGTGCCGCGCGGGGCGCTGGTCTCGTCCGTCGAGAATGACTCGCCGGCGGCGCGCGCGGGGCTCCGTCCCGGCGACATCATCCTGCGGTTCGACGAGGAGGAGATCGGCGACGCGGCGGAACTGCCGTGGCTCGCCTCGACGGCGGGGATCGGCCGGACGGTCCGGCTGCAGGTGTTCCGCGACGGGACGAAGCGCGACGTCACGCTGACGCTGGGCCGCCTGCCCGAGGAGCCGCCGGCGGGCGCCCGGACGCCGGCGCGCCCGGCGCCGGAGAGCGGGACGGCGCCGCAGGGGCTCGGGATCGATGTGGAGGACGTCCCCGAGCGCCTGGCGCGGCAACTCGGCGAGGACGGAGGGGCGCTCATCGTGCGGGTCGATCCGCGGGGCGCCGGCTCGGACTACGGCCTGCGGCCGGGCGACGTGATCCGGGAGCTGGACGGCGAACCGGTAGCCGATGCGGCGGCGCTGCGGCGCCTGCTGCGGGATCGCGGCAAGGCCGACGTCGTCCGGCTGCTGGTGCAGAGCCGCAACGGCACGCGCTACGTCGGGGTGCGCCTGCGTTGAAGCGGCGCGCGAGGCGGCGCGGCCGTCGCGCGGGGAACGGCGTCGTCCCGCCGCCCGGAGCGGCGGGACGCGCCTCCTTCAGCCGAGCAGGCGGACCTCGCGGATCAGCCGGACGCCGAACTTCTCCGCGACGCGCCGTTCGAGCTCCTCGGCCAGCGCCAACACGTCGCGACAGCGGGCGTGGCCCAGGTTCACGATCACGTTCGCGTGACGCTCGGAAACCGCCGCATCGCCGACGCGCAGTCCCTTGGCGCCGACCGCTTCGAGGAGCCGGCCGGCGGGCTCGCGCGGCTCGCCCGGCCGGACCGGCGGCAGGTTGCGGAAGAACGAGCCGGCGCACGGCTGGTCCGGCAGGCGTTCCGCCCGCCGCGCCCGCAGCTCGTCGATCTGCCGCAGCAGCAGCTTGCGGTCCGCCGGCTGCAGCGCCAACCGCACGGACAGCAGCAGGTCGCCGGTGCTCTGGAGCACGCTGGAACGGTAGTCGAACCCCAACTCGTCGCGGGACAGATCGGCCGCCTCGAGCGTGCGGGCACGCAGGACGCGCACCGAGGCGACGCACTCGCCGATCGCGCGTCCCCACGCCCCCGCATTGCCGACCACCGCGCCGCCGATCGTGCCGGGGATGCCGGCGGCGAAGGTCAGGTCGCCGAGGCCGGCCCAGGCGGAGGAGCTGACCAGTCGGCCGAGGTCCGCCCCCGCCTCGGCCTCGATGTCGTGCTCGACGATCTGCACGCGGGCGGCGCGCATCAGCAGCACCACGCCGTCGTACCCCTCGTCGGGGACCAGCAGGTTGCTCCCCCCGCCGACCACCGTCCAGCGGGCGCCGACGGCGGCGATCGAGCGGACGGCGCGGACCGCCTCCTCCGGCGAACGCACGGTCACCACCGCGGCCGCGGGACCGCCGATGCGGAACGTGGTCCAGGGCGCCAACGGCACGTTCTCCGCCACCTCGAGCCGCTCGGCCCGCAGCCCGTCCAGCAGCCCGGCCGGCAGTCCGCTCACCACCGCACCTCCCAGCCCATCCCCACATCTCCCGGGCCCGGAGCGGGCCCCGTCGTCGCATCGGGCCACAAGACGATCGCGGCGACCCCGGCCGCCAGCCCCAGGCCGAGACAGACCGCGGCGGCCACGCCGTACTCCAGCTCCTGCGTGTCCCCGGCCAACTCGCGCTCGGCCCGCGACGACTCGTGCAGCGCCGCCAGCCCGAACGCCGTGCCGGCGATCAGGCCCGCTCCGGCGGCACCGGCCAGTCCGTAGGCGGCGAGCGCGGTGTCGTCCGTATCGTCCGGCGGGGGTTCGCCGGCGACCCGGACGAGATCGGCGTCGTCGCGGGCGCCGGCGGTCGTGTCCGTGGCGGGCGAGGCCGGGGGACCGCCGAGGGCGTCGAGGCGGGTGCGCGCCGCCACCTCGGCCGGCGGGTCCAGGCCGCGCGCGAGCGCGCGGGCCAGCGCGACCGATTCCGGGTAGGGATGTCCCAGGAGCCGCCAGCAGGCGGCGAGGTCCAGGTCGGCGGCGGCGTCGCCTTCGTCGGAGCGGGCGAGGCGGTCCTCGATCGTGCGCGCGGCGGGGGCCGGGCAGTCGCCGGGCAGGTCGTCGGGGACGGGCGGCGGCCGGCGGGCGGATTCGGCCGGGGCGGCGGCCGCCGGGTCGAGGGGTTCCTCGGGCGGTCTCGCCGGTGGTCCGGCGGCGGTGTCGTCCGGGGCCGTCGTTTCCTCGGCCGGCGGGGGCGCCGGGTTCCCGGGTCCGGCGGCCGTTCCGGTCTCCGCCGGAACGACGGCAATCCCGGCGGGATCGGGGTGCGGGTCGGCCGGCGGGTCGGCGTCGGACGGTGTGTCCGCGGCGGCGTTCCGCACCAGCAGCACGACGAGCAGTGGGATCAGGGGCCGCACGGGATCGGACCATACGGCGGACCGGCCGGCGATTCAATTTCCCGCGCGCCGGGGCGGTCACGCAAGCGCCCGGGACAGACGCTCCAGCCGGCGGCGTTCCTCGAGCAGCCGTTCGGAGCCGTGCACCGTCGCGGGAACCTGGACCTCGTCGGGCGAGGGGAACTCGAGCAGCCCGGCGTCGCGGGCGGCGACGAGGGCGTTGGCGAAGGTGACCTTGTTGCGCGCCTCGTAGACGCGCAGTTCGCCACGCAGGTAGCTCCGTTCCGCCTCGGCCAGGCAGCGGGAGACGACCTCGGCGTTCCGGCGGCGTCCGGTCGTCCGTTCGAGCACGCCGAAGGCGATGCGGTAGGCCTCGACGAAGGCCAGCAGCAGGCGGCCGACGCGGCGCAGGACGGAGCGGAAGGTGATCTCGAAGCGGGGCCCAGGGCCGGCGGCGACGGCGCCGTGCCGTTCGAGGAACTCGAGGCCGCGGGCGACGCCGGGCAGCGAGTCCTCGTCGGCGGCGTAGATGAACTCGTGCTTCCACAGGCGCGCCAGGCGTCCCACGCGGTCGGCGAGGCTCGCGCGGTCGTCGTCTTCCAGGAGGGCGAGCGAGACGAGCGCGGGTTCGACGAACCAGTGCAGGACGCCGTTGCGGTAGTAGTCGAGGCGGGGGCGGTGGACGTCATCGACGGCGACGAGCTCGCGCTCGCCGGACCCGGTGACGGTGACGGTGCCGTCGGAGGCGAACAGTTCGACGGCGCGGCGGACGGCCTCCCAGGGAGGATGCGGGGCGTAGGCAGGCGCGAGGGCGCCGGCGAGGGGGGCGCCGAGGTCGGCGGCGGCGTCGCGCAGGCGCGCCACGTCGTCGGCCAGTTCGGCGAAGCGGACACTGCGGTTCTCGCGGGCGAGCAGCGCGGTCGCCACAAGGAAGGTGGGCGTGGCGGGGGTCTGCCGGTTGATCGCGAACGCCGCGCGGAAGGCGAGCCGGCGGATCGCCGCGCGCCAGCGGGGGCGGTCGGCGACGTGCTCCGGCCGCAGCGCCTGGGACGCCGCGAAGGCGTGGAGGTCGATCGGGTCGCCGAAGCGGACGTGGAGGCGGCCGTAGCGGGAGTTGAGCACGCGGCGGGCGCCGAGCAGTCCCTGGAAGCTCTCGGTCTCCTTCTCGGCCCCGGCCGTTTCCCGCACGTGCGCGCCCTCCTCGATCACGCGCTCGTGCGTGATCGCCACCGGGACGACGTGGATCGGCCGGCCGCGCAGACCGAGGCCGGCTTCGGTGAGCAGGCCGAGCAGTCCGATGCGCGGGGGAAGCAGCTTGCCGGTGCGGCTGCGCGTCCCCTCCATGAACAGTTCGACGTGGCAGCCGTCGAGCAGCAGGCGGCGCAGGTAGGCGCGCATCACCGTCACGTACAGCTCGTCGCCCTCGAAACGCCGGCGCATGAAGAACGCCCCCGCGTGGCGGAACAGGGGTCCGAGCGGCCAGAACGAGAGGTTCCGTCCCGCGGCGATGTGCGGCACCGCCAGGTGCGCGTCCCAGAAGACCTGGGAGAGCACGATGTAGTCGATATGGCTCTTGTGGCTCGGCAGCAGGATCACCGGCCCCCGGCGGGCCACGGCGACGACGCGTTCGAGACCCTCGGGGTCGACCTCGATGCCGTCGTAGATCCGGTTCCAGACCCGGGCGAAGACGATCGCGAGGAATTCGATCGCCTCGACGCGGAAACGGGCGGCGATCTCCCGGAGGTACTGGGCAGCCTGGAGCCGGACCTGCTCGCGGGGCATGCGGCGGCGGCGCGCGACCGCGGCCAGTTCGCGCTGGAACCGGGCCGAGGAGAACAGCTCGGTGGCCTGGCGCGCGTGGCTGCGCACGTGCGGCCCCAGCACGGCCCGGCGCTCGCGCTCCAGCCCGCGAAGAAGGGCGGTGTCGAGGGCGCGGGCGAGGCGGGCGGCGGGCCGGTCGGCCTTGCGCGCGGCGAGCCAGACGCCGAGGTCGCACGGCGGGCCCTGGCGCACCACCAGGGCCCGCCGGCCCTTGATCGCCTGGAGCACCGAACGGACGAGGCCCGGCCATTCGCGCGGCCCCAGCACCTGGGACACCATGCCCGGCTCGGCGGTCGAGGGACGGCGGCCCCAGACGATGAGTTGGGGGACCATCGTCACGGCAACGCCCCGGCGGGCGAGGCGCACGCAGACCGAGAGCGGGCGCGGGCCGAGACGCAGGGTGCGGCGGCGGAACGTGCGCGGCCGGCGCCGCAGGTAGATGCAGACCGGCACGCCGCGGCGGAGCAGGCGCGCCAGGTGTCGTTCCGCCGTCACGCCGTCCGGCGGCCGCATCCAGGCGCGGAAGATCCACCGGAACGGCCGGTAGAACCACTTCTCCAGGCCGTACACGAAGCCGATCGGAGGCAGGCCGGCCCGGCGGAGCAGATGGTCGAGCGCCAGGAAATCGACGAGCGACAGGTGGCGCAGCACGTAGACCGGCGTGCCGCGGGCCGCAGCGGCCCGGACCTCGGCGATCCAGGCCGGATCGATGCGTACCCGGCGCAGCAGCAGCCCCACGAACCAGGCGATCAGCCGGGCGAGCCACGTCTCCCGCATCGGCCGGTGAGCCTAGTGCTTCGCGCCGTCGCTGCCAACCCGCAGCGCGCCCTGGCCGCGGCTCCGGCCGCTCCGCCGCCGGCGGCCGCTCGGCCGCAGGGTGGGGGTTGCTGACTCGAGGCCCCGGTTCGGCGTATCCTGGCCCGGAGCGCGCCCGGCGCGCGAGGGGGGACGAGGGAGGCGGCGTGCCGGATATCTGTCCGATCTGCGGCCATCCGATGGAGGGGGAGCACGAGTGTCCCACGGGGCTGGTCGAGGTGGAACCGCCGCGGGCGGCTCCCGCGATCGGTCCGGGCAGCGTGCTGGGGGGGACCTACCGCCTGCTGGCACCGGTGGCCAAGGGCGGGATGAGCGTGCTGTACGAGGCCGAGCACGTGCGGCTCGGACGGCGCGTCGCGGTGAAGGTGCTGCGGGAGAGCTACGCCGGCGACGAGGAGAACGTCGCGCGGTTCTGTCGCGAGGCGCAGATCGCCGGCGCGATCGAGCACGACGGGATCGTGCGCGTGTTCGACGTGAACTGCGAGGCCGGCGGGTTCTGGTACATCGCGATGGAGCTGTTGCGCGGCACCGACGTGCGTTTGCTGCTCCGGCGTCGCGGGCCGTTGCCGGTGGACCGGGCGGTCGACATCGCGCGCCAGGTGTGCCACGCGCTGTCCGCCGCGCACGCGCGCCAGGTGATCCACCGGGACATCAAGCCGTCCAACGTGTTCCTCGTCGACCGCGGCGACGGCCTCGACCACGTCAAGCTGCTCGACTTCGGCATCTCGAAGCTGCTCGCCGACACCTCGGGCGCCACCAAGGTCGGCCTGATCATCGGCACGCCGCAGTTCATGTCGCCCGAGCAGGCGTGCGGGGATCCATCGATCGACCACCGTACGGACGTCTTCTCGACCGGCGCGCTGCTGTACAAGATGCTGACCGGGCACGCGCCGTTCGAGGCGCCGTCGCCGGCGGCGGTGCTGGCGCGGCTGATGACGCAGCCGCCGCACCCGATCGGCGGGTGGGGGGTGGAGGTGCCGTCGTGGCTCGCCGGCGTGGTGCTGCGCTGTCTGAGCCGGGACCCCGACGGCCGTTTCTGGTCGGTGCTGGATCTGGCGGAAGCGCTGGCCCGTCGCGGCGAGACGCTGGCGCCGCCGCCTCCCGCGGAGCGGCCCACGCAGGTCGCCGAGCCGTGGAGCGACGAGCTGCGGGTCGTGACGGTGCTGTTCGCGAGCCTGCCGGGGCGGGTGCGGGCGGCGGCGGACGCTTCCGGCTCCGAGGGGACGGACACGCGGCGGGACCCGGTCTCGGCGCGCGCCCGCGAGATCCTGCGGCGCCACGGAGCGGTGTTCCAGCGCTACTTCGGCGACGGCCTGATGGCCGTGTTCGGCGTGCCGTCCGCCACGGGCGACGAGGCGGTGCGCGCGACCCGCGCGGCGCTCGAACTGCGCGCGCTGCCCGCCGACCTGGACCTGCCCGGCGAGCCGCTGCGGATCCGCGTCGGGCTGTCCACGGGCCGGGTGGTCGCCGGCCGGATGCGGGGCGTGAGCAGCGCCGGCTACGGCGTCGTGGGCCAGGCGGTCGATCTGGCCCGGCAGATCGAGGGGCTCGGCGGGCCCGACGCGGTGCTGCTGTGCCCCGAGACGTACCTGCACGTCCGCGGCCGGTTCCGCGTCCGCCCCGCCGGCCACCTCTTCGGCCAGGACGGCGCCCGCTCGGTCGTGTACCAAGCGCTCGAAGAGCACCCGCACGGGCTGCTGGTGCCGCCCCGCGAGGTGCTGGGGAGCCGCGCGCCGCTGGTCGGCCGCGACGCGGAACTGCGCGCGCTGATCGAACGGCTCGAGGCGGCCTTCGATCGGCGGTCGCCGGAGCTGGCGACGGTCGTTGGGCCCGCCGGCATCGGCAAGACGCGGCTGGCCTACGAGCTGCGCTGCCACGTCGAGGAGTCGGACCGCGACGTCGTGACGTTCGCCGTCCAGGCCCAGGAGATGGCGGCCGCCGCCCCGATCCAGCTCTGGACCGACCTCCTGCGCGCGAAGATCGGCATCCACGCCGACGAGTCGTCGGAGCATTCGGTGGAGAAGCTCCGCCGCTTCGTCGATACCACCGTCGACACGACGGTCGATGATTCGGCGGAGGGGGAAGGACCCGAGGTCGCGCGCGCCCTCGCCCTGCTGCTCGGGCTCTCCTCCGCCGGCCTGCGGACGCAGCCGCTGGTGGAGCAGGCCGGCTCCACGCTGGTCGATCTGTTCCGCCGGATCGCGGTGCGCAGCCCGGTGCTGCTCGTGCTGGACGACCTGCAGTGGGCCGACCAGGCGAGCCTCGAGGTCCTCGCCTGGGCGCTCGAACGGCTCGAGCGGTGTCCGGTGTTCGTGCTGGCGCTGGCGCGGCCGGATCTGGAGGAGGGGTTGCCGCCGCTGTTCGCGGAGCGGCCGGACCGGTTGCGCGTGGTGCTCGGGCGGCTGGACCGCGCCGACGGAGTGGAACTCGTGCGGCGGATCACCGGCGGCGGCGTGGACGGCGCGACCGCGGCGGCGATCGCGGAGCGGGCGGACGGGGTGCCGCTGTTCATCGAGGAGATCCTGCACGGGCTGGCGGAGCGGGGCGTGCTCGCGCCGAAGGGCCGCGCCTGGATCCCGACCCGCGAGCTGGAGCTGGAGGACCTGCCGTTGACGGTCGAGGCGGTGATCCAGGCCCGGCTGGACCGGCTCGAACCGAACGAGCGGGACGTGCTGCGCAAGGCCGCGGTGATCGGCGAGACGTTCTGGTTCGGCGCGCTGCGGGCCGTCGGGGAGCCGGAGGCGGCGCGCGTCCTGCCGAAGCTGGTCGCGCGCGAGCTGGTGCGGCTGCAGCCGACCTCGCGGTTCGCCGGCTTCATGGAGTACGCCTTCGCCCACAAGCTGGTGCGGGATGTGGCCTACGCCGGCCTGCCGTTCGAGGACCGGCGGCGGGTGCACCTGGCCGTCGGCCAGTGGCTGGAGGCGCGCGGCGGCGACACGCTGGAGAGCCGGGCGCTGGCGGCGCGGCACTACGAGGCGGGCGAGGACTGGATGCGGGCGGCGACGGGCTGGCTGCGGGCGGGCGAGGCGGCGCACGAGCGGTTCGCGTGTCGCGACGCCGAGCGGCATTTCGAGGCGGCGGCGCGGCTGGCGGACCGCGCGGGCGACCCGAAACTGCACGCGCTGGCCCGCGCCGGCATCGGCCGCGCCCTGGCCCGCGCCGGCCACTTCCGCGAGGCCCGCGGCCACCTCGAAGTCGCCCTGCGCGACGTCGGGTCGCTCGGACGCCCCGACCAGGAGTGGCGCGTCCTCCAGGCCCTCGCCCAGTGCCGCGCCGCCGACGGCGACGGCGCCGGAGCGCTGGAGTACATCGATCGCGCCGCCGAGATCACGCGCCGGACCCGCGACCGTCTCGGCTCGTGCGAACTGGAGAAGAGCCGCTGCATCCTGCACTACTTCGCCGGCCGCGACGAGGAGGCGGTGGAGGCCGCCCGGCGCGCCGTGCTCCTGGCGCGCGAGCTCGGACGGCCCCAGGAACTGGCGATCAATTTGTCCAACGTCGGTTCGATCGAGGCGCTGCGACAGCGCCCCCGCGAGGCGCTCGAGGCGCTCCGCGAATCGACCTCGTTGTCCCGCGAGCACGGGATCGATGCGCTGATCGGCATCAACCAGGCGTTCCTCGGCTATCTGCTGGTGCTGGGCGAGCGCGACCCGCTGGGGGCGGAGCAGATCGAGCGTTCGCTGCAGCAGGCGCGGGAGCGGCACTGGGTGTGGGACGAGGTGCAGGAGCTGTACCTGCTCGGGCACGCCCGCGTGCTGCTCGGACGGCCGGCCGAGGCCCGCGAGGCGCTGGCGCGGTGCATGGAGCTGGCACGGCAGCACGGCGAGCGCCGCCTGCTCCAGGAGGCCGGCCGGCTGCTCGCCTCGCTGGGCGCCGCGCCGGCGGGGTGAGGGCGGCCGGGACGCGCCGCGGATGGGTCACCGCCGTTGCGGTGCTCCAGCCGCGCGTCGGGCCGTCCAGCCGGGCGTCGTCAGAAGGTCGGGCGGTAGATCGGGAACTCGCGGCACAGGGCGCGCACCTCGTCCCGCACTCGGTCGCGCACCGCGTCGTCGGCCGGTCGCGCCAGCAGCTCGGCGACCCAGCCGGCGATGCGGGTCATCTGCGCGGGCCCCATCCCCCGCGTCGTGACGGCGGGCGTGCCGAGCCGGATGCCGAACGGCTTCTTGGCCGTGCCCTTGTCGCCGGGCACCTTGTTCTTGTTGACGACGATGTGGGCCTCCTCGAGCCGGATCGAGGCGGCGTCGCCGTCGATCCCCTGCGGCTCGAGGTCGACCAGCAGCAGGTGGTTGTCGGTGCCGCCGCTCACGACGCGCAGGCCCCGCGCCAGCAGTTCCTCGGCCAGCCGGCGGGCGTTGGTCACGACGTCCCGGACGTACTGCCGGTACTCGGGCGTCTCGAGGTGCCTGAGGCCCACGGCGATCGCCGCGATGTTCGACTGATGCGGGCCGCCCTGGAGCACGGGGAAGACGGCGCGGTCGATCTTCGCGGCGTGCTCCCGGCGGCAGAGGATGAGGGCGCCGCGGGTCATGCGGAGCGTCTTGTGGGTGGTCGTCGTCACGACGTCGCAGTGCGGCACGGGGCTGGGGTGCAGGCCGGCGACGACGAGGCCGGCGATGTGCGAGATGTCGGCCAGCAGCAGCGCCCCGACCTCCCGCGCGATCCGCGCGAAACGTTCGAAATCGATCGTCCGCGGATAGGCGCTCGCCCCGCACACGATCAGCTTCGGCCGGAACTCGAGCGCCTGGGCGCGGATCGCGTCGTAGTCGAGCAGGCCGGTCGCGGGATCGACGCCGTACTGTCGCACCTCGAACATCTTCGAGACGACGTTGACCTTCGCCCCGTGGGAGAGGTGGCCGCCGGAATCGATCTCCATCGAGAGGATGCGGTCGCCGAGCTGGAGCAGGCCGAGGTAGGCGGCGATGTTGGCGTTGGAGCCCGAGAGCGCCTGGACGTTGGCATGCTCGGCGCCGAACACCCGGCGCGCCCGCTCCAGCGCCAGCGATTCGAGCCGGTCGATGTGCTGGAGGCCGCGGTAGTAGCGTTCGCCCGGGTACCCCTCGCTGTAGATGCCGGAGAGCATCGAGCTGAGGGCCTTCATCGAGGACTTGGGCGGGTAGTTCTCGGAGGCGATCAGGTTCAACGTCTCCTCGTTGCGGAGCATCTCCTGGCGGATGATCCCATCGACCTCCGGGTCGAAGTCCGGCAGTTTCAGTTCGAGCAGGTTCCGCGTCGAGGCCATTCGTTCATCCTCCCTTCCCCGGCTTGAACACCACGCCCTGCTGGGTCCGGCCGTTGAGCCGGATCTCCAGCGGTTCCTCGAAGCGCAGGTGGCGCACGTACGTTCCGTGCACGACGGCCGGCCGGGCGAGCAGCCACTCCCAGTCCACGAACCCCTCGCCCTGCTCCGCGTTGACGGTGAAGTAGCCGACCTGGAAGCTGGTCAGGTTCTGGAAGAAGTGGCTGCCCTGCGAGGGCTCGACGTGCAGGTCGGGCAGGCCGGCCTCGACGATCGCGCGGGCGCCGGCGATCTGGCCCCAAGCGACGGGGATGCCGAGCCACGGGTCGCGGGAACCCCAGCGGCCCATGCCGAGCAGCAGGTAGGGCGCGCCGTCGGCCTGGAGGCGGGCGTTGAGCGCGGCGATCTCCGCCGCGATGTCGCGGGTCCGGGAGCGGTCGAAGGCGCGGGGATCGACGAAGACGACGTCGCGCACGCCCTCGATGCGGCCGTTGCCGAGGGCGCGGGGCGAGCGGCAGATCAGGTCGGCGTCGGCGATGCCGTCGAGTTGCAGGTCGCCGGCCTCGCGGCGGAGGACCAGCGGCCGCATCTGGAGGATGCCGAACTGGCGCGGGCCGCCGCCGGCGGGGGCGAGGTTCGCCGCGAACTCGATCTCGACCGGCGAGTTCATCCCCCAGCGGCCCATGTCCATCAGCACGCGGAGGATCTCGGCGAGCGGGAACAGGTCGTGCTTGAGCAGCGGGGCGAGCGACACGAGGCGCACGCCGGGGCGCGACGTCCCGTCGTAGAGCGCCTCGTTCTGGTGGTCCCAGGTCGAGACCAGTTCGCCGAGCATCCCGTCGTCCTCCGCGGTCTCCAGCGGCACGCGGAGCAGCTCGAAGGCCGTCGGGTCGTCCGTCGGCCGCGGCGACAGGTCGACGGCGTAGAACTCGCGCTGGCTCTGCTTGAGGTACGAGCGCGGGTCGGAAAGCTGGAGCACCTGCCGCGGGTAGCGGGGGCAGAAGTGGAGGACGGGCGAGCCATCGACGACGGCCTGGCCGAGTCCCACGGCGACGGCGACCACGCCGTCCTCGGCGCGCTGCGGCGGCACCGGGTAGCTGTTGTGCGAACGGGCGACGCCGGAAAAGTGCGGATAGAAACGATGGTCGTGCGGGTTCCCCAGCACGCGCTGCACGATCACCGCCATCTTCTCCTCCTCCAGGCGGTAGTTCGTGGCGCGCATGTAGTCCCGGGCGGCGCGGGCGAAGGTCGAGGCGTAGACGGCCTGGATGGCGGCCGCGAGCTGCTGCAGGCGGCGGTCGAGCGACGGGTCGTTGTTCGGCACCATCAGGGTCTGGTAGACGCCGGCGAACGGCTGGTACAGCGAGTCCTCGAGCAGGCTGGACGAGCGGACGGCGAGAGGGTAGTGGATGCCCGCGAGGTACGCGCGGAGCTGGGCCAGGGTCTCCTCGGGAAGCGCGGCCTCCTGGAACCGCCGCCGCAACTCGCCGTCGTCCTCGCAGGACAGCGCGAAGTCCTGCAGGCGGTTCTCCTCGAGGAACCGGTCGAAGACCGAGGTGCAGAGCACGATCGTGCCGGGGACGACGATCCGGACGTCGGGAAACCAGTCGCGCAGGCCGAACTGCTTGACCAGCATCGCGACGAATGCCAGGCTGCGCGCCTTGCCGC
Source organism: Myxococcales bacterium (assembly GCA_012797735.1). Lineage (GTDB taxonomy): Bacteria > Myxococcota_A > Polyangia > DRWM01 > JAAZOP01 > JAAZOP01. The sequence continues at coordinate 6,120 of JAAZOP010000206.1, read as the reverse complement.
CGATGCTGCCCTGTCCGATCCGCGCGATGTTGACGCTGGTCTCGAAGTCCTGCGGGTCGAAATCGACCACCACCCCCCGGTAGTTCGCCAGGCGGTTCTCGCGGAGCTGTTCCACCAGGTACCGGCGCAGCTCCGCGGTCGTCGCGTAGTCGGCGACGCGGCGCGGCTTGAGGCGCGCCGCGAGCAGGAACTCGGCACGGGCCTTGAGCCAGTGCGAGAAGTGGTCGCGGCGCGCGTGGTACAGCAGGCTCTCCTCGGGGACCGTCTCCAGCACCTCCTCCAGCTGCTTGAGGTCGCGGGCGCGGGCCACCTCGCTGCCGTCCGGCCGCTTGAAGACGAAATCGCCGAACGAGAAATGCTCGAGCATGAAGCGGCGCAGGTCGTGGAGCAGCGTCGGCGACGCCTTCCACAGGAACGACGCCCCCGCCTCGTGCGCGCGCGCCTCGTGCTCCCGTTCCGAGGACTGCAGGACGATCGGCAGGTCGGGCCGGTCGGCCCGCGCCCGCCGGCTCAACTCGATCCCGGCCTCCGGGTCGACCCGGCCGCCGCGCGGGAAGCGGATGTCCGAGATGATCGCCAGCACGTCCTCCCGATACCGCTCGTAGAAGCTCCATGCCTCCTCGAAGTCGGTGGCCAACAGGACCTTCGGCCGCGCCCGCATCCGGTACAGCTTCTGCGACAGGTTCCGCCCCTCGGCGATCAGACGCTGCGACTGCTGCATCAGTTCGGCGTAGAAGAGCGGGAGGAAGGACGAGTAGTAGCGGACCGAGTCCTCGACGAGGATCAGCACCTGGACGCCGACCGCCGCGTGGTCGGCCTCGACGTTCATCCGGTCCTCGACGTGCTTGATGATCGTGAGGAAGATGCGGAAGTCGCCCTGCCAGTTGAAGACCCGGTCGAACCGCTTCGCCCCCGGGCGGCGCAGCAGGTCGGCCAACTCCCGGTTGTCGTAGGTCAGCAGGACCAGGGGCGTCTGGATGCCGGCGTCGCGGAGCGACTCCGCCAGGCGGTCGGCCGGCATGTCGTCGATGTGCATCGTGGAGATGATCAGGTTGAAGCGCCGCTGGTCCGCCGCCAGCTCCAGCGCCTCGCGCCCGGAGGCCACCCGCGTCATCCCCGGCGCGTACGAGAGGTTGTGCTCGAGGAACTCGCTGAGCAGCATCTCGTGGAGCTTGCCGTCCTCCGCGAGCATGAACGAGTCGTAGGGGCTGGAGACGAGGAGGATCTCGCGCACGCGGCGCTGCATCAGGTTCTGGAACCCCGACAGCCGCGCCGCCTCCGTCTGCCGCTCGAGGAAATCCCGGAACTCCACCATCGGACCGGCTCCCGGCCGGGGAGCGCCGTGCTCCCCGGCCGGCGCGCATCCTACACGGAACCCGCGCGCGTCGGGTAGGGGCGTTCGGCGGCGGTCGCGGGATCGGGAAGGAGTCGGCGGCGGTTCGTCGGGCGGGCGGGACGAGGCGACGGGTCAGATCACGCCCTGGTCCATCATCGCGTTGGCGACCTTGAGGAAGCCCGCGATGTTGGCGCCGTTGACGTAGTTGCCCGGCGTGCCGTAGGCCGCCGCGGCGTCGACGCACGACTTGTGGATCCGCTTCATGATGTCGCGCAGCTTCGCATCGACCTCCTCGCGCGACCAGGAGAGCCGCATCGAGTTCTGGGTCATCTCGAGGCCCGAGGTCGCAACGCCGCCAGCGTTCGCCGCCTTGCCCGGTCCGTACAGGATCTTGTGTTCGAGGAACAGGCGCACCGCCTCGGGCGTGCTCGGCATGTTCGCGCCCTCGGAGACGACGTAGACGCCGTTCTTGAGCAGGTTCTGCGCGTCCTTGCCGTTGATCTCGTTCTGCGTCGCGCTTGGGAAGGCGCACTGGGCCTTGATGTCCCACAACGGGTTATGGTCGGCCTTGGGGTCGAGCGCGTGGTAGGTGACCCCCTTGAAGTGGTCCGCGTACTCCTTGATCCGGCCGCGCCGCTTGTTCTTCAGCTCCATGACCCAGGCCAGCTTCTCCGGGGTGATCCCCTCCGGGTCGTGGATGAAGCCGTTGGAATCGGACAGGGTGACGGCCTTGCCGCCGAGCTGGGTGATCTTCTCGACGGTGTACTGGGCGACGTTGCCCGAGCCGGACACGAGGCAGGTCTTGCCCTGGAGCGTCTCGCCGCGGGTGGCGAGCATCTCGGAGGCGAAGTAGACCGAGCCGTAGCCGGTGGCCTCGGGGCGGATCAGCGAACCGCCCCAGTTGAGCCCCTTGCCCGTCAGCACGCCGGTGAACTCGTTGCGCAGCTTGCGGTACATCCCGAACAGGAAGCCGATCTCGCGGCCGCCGACGCCGATGTCGCCCGCCGGCACGTCCGTGTCCGGCCCGATGTGGCGGAACAGCTCGGCCATGAACGACTGGCAGAACCGCATCACCTCGTTGTCGCTCTTGCCCTTCGGGTCGAAGTCCGACCCGCCCTTGCCACCGCCCATCGGCAGCGTCGTCAGGCTGTTCTTGAACACCTGCTCGAAGGCGAGGAACTTGAGGATCCCCAGGTTCACCGACGGGTGGAAGCGCAGGCCGCCCTTGTACGGCCCGATCGCGCTGTTCATCTCGATCCGGAAGCCGCGGTTGACCCGCACCTGGCCCTGGTCGTCGACCCAGGGTACGCGGAACAGGATCACCCGCTCGGGCTCCACGATCCGCTCGATGATCTTCGCCGCCCGGTACTCGGGATGCTTGTCCAGCACCACCGCGAGCGACTCGACCACCTCCTGCACGGCCTGGTGGAACTCCGGCTCGGCCGGGTTCTTGGCCTTCACTTCCGCCATCAGATCGGTCACGTACTTCGACGCCATGGGCTCCTCCTTCTCGATTGCGCCCCCGCGGGGCGAACCGGGAGGTAGTCGCGTCCCGCCGGCTTGTCAACCCCCGGCCGGCCGCTCGCCGGCGGGCCTTTCTCGCCCTTGCGCCGCGCGTCGGGCTTCCCTATGCTCGATCCGTCGGACGCCGGAGGGAGCGAGGATGGTCGGCGGGATGCGGAGGCTGGCTTCGATCAGTGAAGGGGTCACGCTGCGCTGGTTCGGCGTCTCGTCCTTCGAGTTGTCCCACGCCGGCCGCGTCCTGCTGCTCGACCCGTTCCCGTCGCGTCCCGCGGCGGCGCGTCCGGAGATGCCGCCCGGGCTGCGGCGTCCCGAGCATGCCGACGCGATCCTGGTGACGCACGGCCACTGGGACCACTACGGCGACGTCCCCGCGCTCGCCGAACGGCTCGGAGCCGCCGTCTACCTGCCGGCCGACCTTCACGCCCGGCAGTCGCTCCTGTTGCGGCTGCGCGGCCGCAACGAGGAGGAGGCGCGCTGGCGTCCCTGGTCCCGCAGCACGCGCGTGGAGATCGGCGGCCTCGTCGTCGAGTCGTACGCCGTGCACCGCGAGGAGCGGGAACGCTCGTGGGTGCGGCGTCTGGCCGAGCAGGGGTTGCGGGCGCGGCTCACGCCGGGCAGCCTGCTCGAGGCGGTCCGGGTGGTGGCCTTTCATCCCTGGGCCGACGCCGTGGCGCTGCACGTCACCCATGCCGCCACCGGCAGTTCGATCTTCTTCCTCGGCGGCCTGACCCGCCAGGTCCGGGGGCTGCCCGACCCGCCGCCGGCCGTCGACGTGCTCGCCCTGCCGCTGACCCAGCATTCCGACTGGTGGCTGGACGACGCCGTCGGGCTGGTGCTGCTGCTGCGGCCGCGGGTGGTGCTGGTGCACCACCACGACGACTGGCTGCCGCCGCTGACGCGGCCGGCGGACGTCGAGGCGTTCCGGCGCACGGTGGAGGAGCGGGCCGGCGTGCCGGTCTTCGAACCGCAGCTCGGCGTCCCGTTCTCGCTCGACGACCTGCTGGCGGTCGCCAAGCGCAACAGCGGTCGGCCCGACGCGCCCGGTCGTCGCGCGACCCGCGTCTGAACGACGAGTCCCGGGGTTCGCTGCGGCGCGTCGGTTTTTCCGGACCGGACGGACGGGGGCGGAGGGCCCGGCGGGCAGGGCGGGGAGACGCCCGGACCGCGCGCGTCGTCGCGGGACCTCGGCACGCCGCGCTTGACAGTCACCCGCTTCCCGGTGTGCGCTGCGGTCCGCGGAGAGGAGCGCAGCATGCCGTCGCTGGTCGTGGTCGGCACGCAGTGGGGGGACGAGGGGAAGGGGAAGGTCGTCGATCTGCTCACCGAGTTCGCCGACGTCGTCGTGCGCTACCAGGGCGGCGACAACGCGGGACACACGGTGATCGCCGGCGACGACAAGATCGTGCTGCACCTCCTGCCGTCGGGGGTACTGCGTCCGAACTGCCGCTGCCTGCTCGGCCAGGGCATGGTCGTCCGCCCCGGCCGGCTGCTGGAGGAAATCGACGCGCTCGCCGCCCGCGGCACGAGCCTCGACCCGGCGCGCCTCACGATCTCGGCCCGCGCCCACGTCGTGCTGCCGTTGCACCTCGCGGCCGACGAGGCGGAGGAACGGCGGCGCGGGGAGCGCGGCATCGGCACGACGCGCCGCGGCATCGGGCCGTGCTACGAGGACAAGGCCGCGCGGCGCGGCGTCCGCTTCGCCGACCTCGCCGACCCCGACCGCCTGCGCGCGCTGGTCGAGGACGCCACCGCGTGCCGCGCCCCGCTGCTCGAACGACAGGGCGTCGCCGTGCCCGACCCGGCCGAGACCTGCCGGGATCTCGCGGCGGCCTGGGCCCGGCTGGCCCCGTTCGTCGGCGACGTGTCGCGGGCCGTCCACGACGAGTTGGAGCGGGGGCGGCACGTGCTGTTCGAGGGCGCCCAGGGCACGCTGCTCGACATCGACCAGGGCACCTACCCCTTCGTCACCTCCTCGACCACCGTCGCCGCCGGAGCCTGCGCCGGCGCCGGCGTGCCCCCGGGGGCGATCGACGGCGTGCTCGGCGTCTGCAAGGCCTACACCACCCGCGTGGGCAACGGCCCGTTCCCGACGGAGGCGGACGACGAGACGGCGCGGAAGCTGCGCGAGGCGGGGGGCGAGTTCGGCGCGACGACCGGACGCCCCCGGCGCTGCGGCTGGTTCGACGCCGCGGCCGTGCGGCGCGCGGTCCGCGTCAACGGCCTCGCCTCCCTCGCCCTCACCAAGCTGGACGTGCTCCAGGTCCTCGGCCCCGAGATCCGCGTCTGCGTGGGCTACGAGGTGGACGGCGCCGTCGAACCCGAGATCCCGCTCGACCGCCTCGACCGCGCGCGGCCGGTCTACGAGACGGTGAAGGGGATCTCCGAGCCGCTGCGCGACGTCCGCTCGCCCGACGACCTGCCCGCCTCGGCCCGCCGCTACCTGGCGCTGGTCGAGAAGTGGGTCGGCGTGCCGGTCTCCCTGCTCTCGGTCGGCGCCCGCCGCGCCGAGACGCTCGTCTTCGACAACCCGTTCCGTCTCCGCCGGCGCGGCGCCAGCGGACGCCACGCCGCGGTCGCGCGCGGTCCCCGCAGCGCCGGACGCGGATGATTCGTGCGTTCCTGGCCGGCGCCCCCGTCGTCCTGACCGCGCTCGGCCTGCTCGTCGGGCCGCCGGCCCTGGCGAGCCTGGTGCTCCACGCGACCGAGCGCCGCCTGACGCTCGGGTTGACGCGGCTCTTCGGTCGCCGGGCGGTCCTGGTCACCGGCTGGCTCGGCGTGCCGGTCCACGAGCTGTCGCACGCCGCGATGTGCGTGGTGTTCCGCCACCGGATCGAGAAGCTGGTGCTGTTCCAGCCCGACCCGCGGACCGGTACGCTGGGCTACGTCCACCACTCGTGGGACAACCGCAGCCCCTGGCAGGTGCTCGGCACCTTCTTCATCGGCGTCGCGCCGCTGATCGGCGGGTCGCTGGCGATCCTCGCGGCGCTGCACCTGCTGCTGCCCGGGGCGCTGCAGGTGCCCGAGGCGGCGCTGCCGGCCGGTCCCGGGGACGCGGCGGGGTGGGCGGCGCTGGGACGCGCGCTGCGGGACTCGGCCGCCCACGCCGCACGCGCGGTCTTCTCGCCCGCGCAGCTCGCCTCGTGGCGGCCGTGGGTCTTCCTCTACCTCGCCCTGTGCGTCGGCAGTCACATCTCTCCCAGCCGCCCGGACCTCCAGGGGAGCCTCCCGGGCGGCCTGGTGTTCCTCGCGCTGCTCGTCGT
>JAAZOP010000205.1 GCA_012797735.1 Myxococcales bacterium | reverse complement strand
CCGTCCGCCAGCACGACCAGCCCGGCCTCGATCGTCTCCTCGCCGAGCCGCACGCCGGTGACCGTGCCGTCTGCCCGCGTGAGCCCGTCCACGCGGGCGCCGGGCACGATCATCGCCCCGGCCGCCGCGGCCCGCTCCCCGAGCCACCGGTCGAGCTTCGCGCGCAGAACGGTGTGGCTCGCCACGGACGGGTCGCGGAGCTTCTCGGAGCGCAGGTCGAAGGAAACCGAGGCGGTGCCGGAGACCAGCGTGAGCGTCTCGCGGGCGACCGGACGCTCCAGCGGCGCCTCCTTCCAGTCGTCGGGGAGCAGGCCGCACAGCGGCCCGAGGTACAGGCGGCCGCCGGAGACGTTCTTGGCCCCGGGCTCCTCGCCGCGCTCGAAGACCGCGACCGACCGGCCGGCCTTCGCCGCCTCCCAGGCGCACGACAGGCCGGCGAGTCCGCCACCCACCACCACGACGTCGAAGCGCTCGCCGTCCGCCATCGCGGCGCTCTTGTACCAGGGAAACCGGGGCGGCGTCGAGCCGCGGCGGTGCGATGCCGGAAGCGCCGCGGCGCCGCGCGCCGGCCGCCGCGTCGCTCAGGGACGATGCTGCATCAGGACCTCGGCCGGCAGCAGGTCGCCGACCAGCCACGCTTCCTGGGCCGTGTCGCCCAGCAGGTGGCGACGGAGGAAGGCCACGGCCAGCGTTTCGACGACCGCCCGCACCGCGCCCCCGTCCGCCGCCCCGTTTCGGCAGAAACTGCACGGCAGCCCGCAGGTCGAGGTGTCGTAGACGAAATCGAGGTGATCGGCGCCGAGCAACTCCCACGAGGCGACCCACGGCGACGACGTCGCCGCCTCGTAGAAGGTCAGGAAGTTCTGGTCCGCCGGCGCGCAGGCCTGTCCGCCGAAGCCGGCCGTGGCGTCCGTTGTCTCTCCCAGCAACCCGATCGGGATCGCCAGCGGTTCCACCTGCTCCGGCACGATATCCGGCTGGTCCGCCGTGTAGCCGAACGGTCCCGAACCGTTGACCGGATCGAAACCGAGCAGCGCCGTCACACGGGGATCGGCGAACGCCAGCATCACGGCGACCTTGCCACCGGCGCTGTGGCCCGAGGCCGCCACGCGCCCGGGGTCCACGCGTCCCGCCAACGGGCCACCGGCGGCGAACGCCCAGTCCAGGACCGCAGCCGCATCCCGCGCCTGCTCCGGATGGCTCGAACTCATCAGCGACGCCGGCGGGTCGGCCCGCACCACCACGAAACCGTGCGAGGCGATGCGCTCCAGCAGCGGCAGATACCAGGCCGTCTGCATCTGGAAGCCGGGGAGGAAGAGCACGAGCGGCATCGCGACGCCGGCCGGCGCGTCCGGAATCAGCGCGGAAACCGGCGTCGTCCTCGACCCGCGAACCACCTCGGCGTCCACCACCGTCCAACGGAACGGTCCTGGCGCCGCCGGGTCGACCGGCGCTTCCCCGTCGTCCGCGCTCCCGCCTTCCTCGGCCTCGACATCCGGGGCGACCTCCCAGCCCACGTCCGCGCCGCCGTCCGCATCCGCGTCGCCGTCCGCATCCACGTCCGCGCCGGACTCGACCTCCGCCACGTTCCCGTCGGTCTGCGCGCCGTCGTCGTCGCCGCAGCCGAGCGCCGTGACCGCCACCAGAGAAGCGATCCATGTGCCCACCAGCGCGCGCCATCCCATCTTGCTGCCTCCCGCTTCCGGCTTCCGCGAAGCCGCCCTTCGGCCCGGAGCCTATCTACTACATGGTAGATTATTGTCAAGGACGCCGGCCGGTGGCATGCTGGCGACCGAGAGGCGATGGCGGAGTCGAACGACCGGCAGGGCAGGGGGCGGCGCACGGCGCGGACCGGCGCCTCGGGGCTGTCCGTCGCCGCGATGCCGCCGCTCTCCCGCTCCCGCGGAGACTCCGGCCCCCT
>JAAZOP010000204.1 GCA_012797735.1 Myxococcales bacterium | reverse complement strand
GACAACTGCAACGGCCTCACCGACGAGGGGCTGCTCAACCTGTGCGGCACCTGCGGTGCGGCGCCGACCGAGATCTGCGACCTCGTCGATAACGACTGCGACACGCTGACCGACGAGGGCGGCGTGTGCACGCCGGGCTGCATCCCCTCGGCCGAGATCTGCAACAACCGCGACGACGACTGCGACGGCTCGACCGACGAGGGGGTGACGCGGCCGTGCGGCACGGACGTCGGCGAGTGCGTCTCGGGGACGCAGAGCTGCACCGCCGGCGCCTGGGGCCCCTGCGCGGGCTCGACGGGACCGGTCCCCGAAACCTGCAACAACCGCGACGACGACTGCGACGGACGGACGGACGGGTTCACGCGACCGTGCGGGAGCAGCACGGGGGTCTGCACGCCGGGAACGCAGCTCTGCACGGCGGGCGTCTGGTCCACGGAGTGCGTCGGGGCGTACACGGGGGGTCCCGAGGTGTGCAACCTGCTGGACGACGACTGCGACGGTTCGACGGACGAGGGGGACCCGGGGGGCGGCGGCGAATGCGGCGGGAGCGTGGGCGAGTGCCTGCCGGGGACGCGGCACTGCGTGGGGGGCGCGCTGGTCTGCGTGGGCGGCCGCGACCCGGTGCCCGAGGTGTGCAACCTGCGGGACGACGACTGCGACGGCTCGACCGACGAGGGGAACCCGGGCGGGGGCGCGTCGTGCTACTCGGGACCGTCCGGCACGGAGGGGGTCGGGATCTGCGAGGGGGGCGTGGTGCGGTGCCTGTCCGGAGCGCTGGTGTGCGACGGCGAGGTGTTGCCGGCGGCGGAGGACTGCAACGCGCTGGACGACGACTGCGACACGGAGACGGACGAGGGGCTGGACTCGGGGGCGACGTGCGGGACGGACGAGGGGGAATGCGCGGCGGGGACGAGCCGCTGCGTGTCGGGGGCGTGGGTCTGCGAGGGGGAGGTCGGTCCGGGGACGGAAACCTGCGACCTGCTGGACAACGACTGCGACGGGGCGACGGACGAGGGGAACCCCGGGGGCGGGTTGCCGTGCGGGTGGAATCCGGCCGACCCGGGGGTGTGGGACCTCGGGATCTGCGAGCCGGGAATTTCCAACTGCGTGGACGGGGCGATCCGGTGCGAGGGGATGATCGGTCCGGCGGAGGAGGTCTGCAACGCGCTGGACGACGACTGCAACGGGGCGACGGACGACCTTCCGGACACGGGGACGCCGTGCGGGAGCGACGAGGGGGAGTGCGCGGCGGGGACGCTGCGGTGCCTGGACGGGGTGATGCAGTGCACGGGGGGCCGTGGCCCGACGCCGGAGGTCTGCGACTGCCTGGACAACGACTGCGACGGGGAGACGGACAACGGGGCGGAGTGCGGGGGCGGGGCGGCGTGCATCGATTGCACGTGCGTGGTGCCGTGCGACCCGGGGATCGAGTTGAACTGCCCGACGGGTCGGGTGTGCGAGTGCGGGGTGAACCCGGAGAATCCGTCGGCGTGCTACTGCATGCCGGATGTGGAAGCGTGCGGGGACGACGTCTGCAACCTCTGCGAGGACTGCATCGGGGGGGCGTGCGTGGAGGTGGTGACGTGCGACCGGTGCCAGCGGTGCGACCCGGCGACGGGGACGTGCGTGGACCTGTGCGCCGGGGTGACGTGCGACCCGGGGATGGAATGCGAGTGCGGGCGGTGCGAGGTGCCGGACTGCTATTCGCCGGGGCACGAGTGTCCTGCGGGGACCGAGTGCGAGGGCGGGACGTGCGTGGCGGACCCGTGCTACGAGGTGTCGTGTCCGGCGCCGCAGTTCTGCCGGGACGGGGAATGCCACGACCCGTGCGAGGTGGGGGACGTCTGCGATCCGGGACAGATCTGCTACGACGGGGTGTGCGTGGACGACCCGTGCTACGGGGTGACGTGCGACCCGGGGGAGGAGTGCGCGGGCGGGACGTGCAGTTCGGCGTGCGCGGAGGTGGAGTGTTCGTGGCCGCTCGAGTGCGACCCGGCGACGGGGGAGTGCGAGGAACCGGCGTGCTGGGACGTGCGGTGCCCGGAGGGGTACGACTGCGTGAACGGGACGTGCTACGAGCGCTGGCATCCGGCGGACGACACGGACGCCGGGGACGGCGGCGGGGAGGCCGGCACGGGCCGGCAAGTGCTGGCGACGGGGGCGGGCGGGTGCGCCTGCCGGACGACGGCGTCCGGCGGCGGCACAGGCGGTCTGTGGATGATGCTCGGCCTGGTCGCGGCGCTTGCCGCTCGGCTGCGCCGGCAGGGACGCCGGGGGATGGAGGGATGACGATGCGGTGGTTTGCGACGACGAGCGGGCTTCTCGCGACGACGGCGCTGCTGATCCTGGCGGCGGGCGGGTGCGACACGTCACCGTACTGCGTGGGTGGTACCTGCGGCGAGCCGACGGGGGACGCCAACGGCGGCGACAACGGGGACACGGACGAGGGCGGCGGGGAGTTCGTGCCGGACGGGGACGTGCCGGACGGCGAGGTTCCCGAGGCGGAGGTTCCGGACGGCGACATTCCCGACGGCGAGGTGGCCGACGGCGACTGCGACGGGGTCGATCTGATGACCGACCCCGCCAACTGCGGGACGTGCGGCAACCGCTGCAACCTGCCCAACGCGTTCAATGCATGCGTGGACGGCGTGTGCGTGGTCGAACGCTGCGACGTCAACTACTGGAACGTGGACGGGGAGGACGACAACGGGTGCGAGTACTACTGCCTCCCGCGGATGGCGACCGGGGCGTGCGACGAGGCGACCTGCACCGGCACCTGCGACACGACCTGCAACGCGCTGGACGACGACTGCAACGGCACGCCGGACGACTGCGTCGACAAGCAGACCGATCCCGACAACTGCGGGGCGTGCGGCCGCCGCTGCCGGTACAACAACGGGACGGGCGAGTGCGTCGACGGCGTGTGCCGGCTGGCGGGCTGCCTCCCGGGCTACTGGGACGTCAACGGCCTCGACTGGGACGGCTGCGAGTACGAGTGCGGACCGACCGACGGCTCCCCGCCGCCGCCCGAGACGTGCAATCTGCTCGACGACGACTGCGACGGCGCCACCGACGAGGAGAACCCGGGGGGCGGCGGAGCGTGCGGGGAGACCGAGGGGGCGTGCGAGGCCGGCACGCTGACGTGCCTGTCGGGGGTGCTCGAGTGCGCCGGCGGGACGGGTCCGCGGCCCGAGCTGTGCAACAACCTGGACGACGACTGCGACGGCGCCACCGACGAGGAGGCGACCGACGCGGGTGGGCGCTGCGGGATCGCGACCGGCGAGTGCGGATACGGGACGTACGTCTGCAACCCCGGCGGGACGCTCGAGTGCGCCGGGAGCACCGGACCGACCCCCGAGGTCTGCGACGGGCGGGACAACGACTGCGACGGTTCGTACGACGAGTCGGTCACCGACACCTACGACTGCTCGCGGCCGGGCGTCTGCGTGGAAGGAACCCCGACCTGCGACGCGGGGGTCTGGGTCTGCCGGGGCGAGGTGCCCGGCGGCGTCGAGGTCTGCAACGCGGTCGATGACGACTGCGATACGTTGACCGACGAGGACTTCGACCTCGATACCGACCTGTTCAACTGCGGCGCCTGCGGCCACCACTGCGTGCTGCCCGGCGCCACGGCGGTCTGCGCGGGGGGAACCTGCCGGGTGGCGGCCTGCGAACAGGACTACTGGAACCTCGACGGCAACCATGCGAACGGTTGCGAGTACGCGTGCGTCCGGGTGGCGCCGAACTACGACAACTGCAACGGGACCGACGACGACTGCGACGGGTTGACGGACGGTGCGGACCCGGACTTCGAGGCGTTGCGCCCGCGAGTCGGCGCCCCGGACTACTTCTGCCAGACGCTCGGCGCCTGCGCCGGCGTCACCGTCCAGTGCGGCGTGGTCGGCACGACGACGCGCTGGTACTGCGCCTACCCGCCGGCCGTGCGGACGGACGCGTCGGGGACGATCCTGCCCGAGGCGTTGTGCGACGGGGTGGACGAGGACTGCGACGGGACGACCGACGAGAACTGGCCCGGCGTGCGCCACAGCCCGACCGACGCGGCCGAAACCTGCACGGCGGGCACCGGGATCTGTCTGCGGACGGGCAACTACGAGTGCGACCCGACGGACCGGACGCGCCAACGGTGCTCGGTGACGGCCGGCACGCCCGGCCCGACGGAGCTGTGCAACGGGCTGGACGACAACTGCGACGGGGCGACCGACAACTTCGCCGAGAACTACTACTTCACCGCCAGCACCCCGGCCGCGGTCCGGGTCACCGGGCAGATCGACGCCGACGGCAACGGCTCGCGCGAGACGTCGCGCTCGTTCTACGTGATGCGCTGGGAGGCCAGCCGGCCCGACGCCAGCGCCTCGAGCGCCGGTTCGATCAACAACCTCAAGCCGTGCTCGCAGAACGGGGTCCTGCCGTGGGCCAACATCACGCAGGCGCAGGCGGAGGCCGCCTGCTGCCGGCTCAACTCGGACGGCGTCTGCCACGGCACCGCGGGCACGGCCGGCTCGCGCTGGCACCTCTGCACCGCGCTGGACTGGCAGCTCGCGTGCGAGCGCGGGACGAGCACCTACTACACCTACCCGTACGGGAACACCTACTCGGCGACGACCTGCAACGGCAACGACTACGACACGAACCCGGGCCTGGCCGGCGACCAGGACGACATCCTGGCGACGCAGACGATGGCGAGCTGCCGCAACCTGACGGCGTACCCCGACGGGAGCTGGAGCTACGACATGAGCGGCAACGTGAAGGAGTGGACGGCCACGAGCCGCAGCGTCTCCGGCTCCACCTACTACGAGATCCGCGGCGGCGCCTCGAACAACTCGTCGTTGGGCCTCACCTGCGCCTTCAACTTCACCCTGGGGTCGACCACCTTCCAGTTCCCGAACGTCGGCTTCCGCTGCTGCTACTACTGATCCCCGGAGCGCCCGCCGCCGCGGGAACCGTCCCGGCGAAGGAGGCTCACGTCCCATGCCGCACCGATCCGCGTCGTTCCTGCTCCTGCTGGCCGTCGCGGCCTGCACGGCCTGTTCTTCCGCGCCCGAGCCGGTCGAGCCGCGGGATCGCACGGTCTACGGCCGACCCGACGAGCCGGTCCACAATGCCGGCGGCGCCCCGGCGGCCGGCATGACCTGCCCCGAGCCGACGCCCGCCTCGACGACGCGGGAGGCCCTGCGCCGCGTGCTCGACGACGGCGTCGGACGCCTGCTGGCCCACCTGCGTCTCGCCCCCGTCGTCGACCGACAGGGACCCGGCGCGCGCTTCGTCGGACACCGCATCGTCGCGCTCGACGAGTTCGTCCGCTGCGGCGCGTTCGGCCTGCGCGAGGGAGACGTCGTCGTGGCGGTCAACGGTCACGGGGTCGAACGCGACTCGGACGCGATGGAGATCTGGGAAGAGCTGTACACCGCCCAGTCGATCACGCTGTCGGTGATCCGGGGCGGGGTCGAGACCGAGTTGCGGCTGGTGGTGGAGGACGAGCCGATCCGCATCGATAACGAGGGAGTCTCCACCATCCCCGAATCGACTCCGTGACAATTCCATGACCGGAAACTGACTTCTTGATTACAATCCGGACTTGGGGCATCTTCCTGGTTGCCATGTGGTTCTACGTTCGGTCGGTGCTGGTCTGGGGGTGGATGGTCGTCCTGTCGTTCGCCTGGATTCCGATGACGCTCTTGTTCTCGCTGACCATCCCGTTCGATCGTCGTCGCCGGTTGCTGTTGTGGGAGAGCCACCTGTGGTGTCGGACGGTGGCGCGGACGTTCCCGACCTGGCGCATCCGGATGACCGGGTTGGAGCACATCGAGCCGGGCCGGCACTACGTGGTGATGGCGAACCATTCGAGCCTGACCGACATCCTCTTGCTGTCCCGGTTGCCGCTCTACTTCCGGTGGGTGAGCAAGCGGGAGATCTTCCTGGTCCCGATCTTCGGCTGGCAGATGTGGGTGTTCGGGCATCTGTCGGTGAAGCGGGGGGATCGGGGGAGCGTCGAGCGATTCCTGCGGGCGGCGCGGCGGACGCTGGAGTCCGGGTTGTCGATCCTGATCTTCCCGGAGGGGACGCGCAGTCGGACCGGGGAGTTGGGGTCGTTCAAGCCCGGGGGGTTCCAGTTGGCGAGCGAGACGGGGACGGCGATCCTGCCGGTGGTGGTCGGGGGATCGGGGAACGTGTTGCCGAAGGGCTCGCTGGTGTTGCGGGACCTGTCCTACCCGTGCGTGCGGGT
>JAAZOP010000203.1 GCA_012797735.1 Myxococcales bacterium | reverse complement strand
GAAGTGGACCGCCTTCGCCGCCGCTACCTCCACCCCCCCCTCCGCCTCGACGCGGCCGCCGTCCTCGCCAGCGTCGCCTCGGCGGCGATCGATGTCTCGGACGGCCTGCTCCAGGACCTCGGCCATCTCGCCGACGCCTCCGCCATCGGCGTCCGACTGCGCCTCGACGCCCTGCCGCTGGCGTTCGGCCATCCCCGCGACGACCGGACTCTCGCCCTGGAACTCGCCCTGGGCGGCGGGGAGGACTACGAACTGCTCGCCGCGGTGCCGCCCGCCGCCGTCGCCCTGGCCGACCGTCTCTGCGCCGAGGCCGGCGTCGGGCTGTACGAGATCGGCGAGGCGGCCGGCGATCTCCCGCCCGGGACGCTGGTCGGCCTCGAGGCCGACGGCTCGGAACGACCCCTCGAACGGCGCGGCTTCCGCCACTTCGACGGCCGGGGGCGGTGAGGATGTTCGGCCGCCTGTTTCCGCCCCGTCGCGGCATGCGCGTCGGAGTGGTGCTGTTCGAGGCGACCGCGCGCTGCGACAACGCTTGCCTGTACTGCTATAACACCTGGAAACTACCGGGTATTCCTGCGCCGCGCGAGCTGTCGACCGTCGAGACGCTGGATCTGTTCCGGCGTCTGGCGCGCGCCCGCGGCTGGGGCCGGCCGCACCAGATCACCTTCACCGGTGGCGAGCCGCTGCTCCGCGACGACCTGGAGACCCTGGTCGCCGAGGTCGTCCGGCTCGGGTTCCCGACCAATCTGATCACCAACGGCCGGCGGCTCGACCCCGCCCGTGCCTCCGCGCTGGTCGCAGCCGGTTGCCGGCTGTTCGAGATTCCGTTGCTCGGCCCGGACGCGGCGACGCACGACGGCCTGGCCGGATCGGCCGGCGCCTTCGAGGGTGCGGTGCGCGCCATCGGGACCGTGCGGCGGGCCGGCGGGCGCGCCGTGGCGGCGTTCGTCGCCACCCGGCGCAACATCGGCGCCGCGGCCGACGTCGCCCGGCTGGCCCTGGCCCTCGGCGCCGACGGCCTGATGTTTCTCCGGTTCAACCCGGGCGGTGCCGGGACTCGCCGGGGCGACGACCTGCTCCCCGACCCGGAGCAGATCGTCCAGGCTCTGCGGGCCCTGCGCGCCCAGCACCGGGCCGGCGGCCTTCCGGTCTCCATCTCGGTGCCCCTCCCTCCCTGCGTCGTCGATCCCCGTGAGACCGAAGGGCTGGGCATCGGCTTCTGCGGCGCCGGGACCGACCGGACCTACGTCGCCCTCGCGCCGAACGGCGATGTCCGACCCTGCAACCATTCGCCCACCGTGCTGGGCAACCTGCGCCGGACGAGCCTCGCCCGCCTGCTGCGCGGGGCGCCGTACCGGGCCTTCTGCGACGCCGTCCCCGACGAGTGCCGGGACTGTCCCGACCGCGCGACCTGCCGCTGCGGCTGCCGGGCCGCCGCCGAGGCGTGCACGGGGGACGTGCGCCGCCTCGAGCCGCTGGCGGCCCGGTTCGGTCGCTTCCCGTGGCGCGACCGGTCCGGACCCCACGGCTGACCGGCGGTCGCCGCGCCACCTGCGGCCCGGAGCCGCGGGTCTGGGCCAAACCGGTTGCATGGAACTGTTGACAAACGGTTTCGTTCGCGCTTGAATCCCCCCCTAGCGTTTGCCGGGAGGGGTACGGGATCCGGGGACGCAAGCGAGGGTTGGGGTACTGAAGGAACCCCAAGCAAGAGGAATGGAGGAGGAGTAGCCATGAACTGGAAGCATCTGTTCGTCATCGTCCTGGCCGCCCTGGTCGCCGTCTCGGCGTGCAAGAAGAAGGGCGAGGAGAAGCCGGCGGAGCAGCCCGCCGCCCAGCAGCCGGCGGAGCAGCCGGCGGAGCAGCCCGCCGAGCAGCCGGCGGAGCAGCCCGCCGAGCAGCCGGCGGAGCCGCAACAGCCGGCGGAGCCGCAACAGCCGGCGGAGCCGCAACAGCCGACGGAGCCCGCGGCTGCTGGTGGCGACGCCTGCCAGACCTACGTCGATGGACTGATGAAGTGCGCCAAGGAGGCCGCCGAGGCCGCCGCGGCCGGATCGTGGACGCCCGAGGTCGAGAAGGCCTGGAAGGACAGCCAGGCGACCGCGTGCGACGCCTTCAAGCAGAGCGGCATGATGGACTACTTGGCCAAGGCGATCGAGGCCTGCAAGGACACCGCCTGCGGCGCCGGTGGCGCGGACTGGGCGATGTGCGTTTCGAACAAGGCCACCGAGTTGATGACCGCGGCCGCCACCGCTGCCGCGGGCGCCGCCCCGGCGGGCACCCCGTAGTTCGTCGCACCACGTAACCGTTCTCCCTCGACCGACTCCCAGCCCGTCTTCCCAACGAGCTTCGTTCGTGCTGTGTCCGGAGATCCTTCCGCGATCGTGAATCGCGCACGGCCGGGCGCCACGCGGGCCGGCAAGTCCGATGCGGGGAAACGTGGCCGGATCTGGTCCTTCCCGAGATCCCGACCGCAGGTCGCGCCGGACGCCATGGTGGCACACGGGTCGGCGACCGGCACGGAGCGCAGTTCGTGCAGCGCGTGGCGAACGACATTTCCACCGGACTTGCCTTCTCTGGCGCTGATGTGGTATAATGTATACAAATGAAGGAGGCCACCACGATGTATGTGCGCTACGAGATGCGAAGGGCGATGCGGATCCCGGTCGAGTTGATGACTCCGGACTGGGATGAGCCGGTGACGCTGACGAGCGCGGACCTCAGTCCCCGCGGCTGCTACTTGCCGAGCCGGGTGCTGTTGGAGCGGGGGACGCCGGTGGTGGTCTCGTTCCGGCTCGGGAGCGATGCCGCCGAATGGACCCTGTTCGGCGAGGTCGTCCGGGTATCGGCGTGGCGCCGGCTGACGGACCGGCACGACGGCGGGTTCGGAGTCCGCTTCGTGGGGACGCGGGCGATGGACCGGCTGCGGCTGCGCGAGCGGCTGCGGGGGGTGCCGCCGCCGCTGCCGCGACGTGCGGTGCGGGCGGCGTGACGGTCTGATCCTCCCGGGGAGCGACCTTCCGGCGGTTCACTCGACGGTGACGGTCTTCGCCAGGTTGCGCGGTTGATCCACGTCGGTGCCCTTCAGGTCGGCGATGTGATAGGCGAGCAGTTGCAGCGGCAGGACGGTGAGGAACGGCGACAGGGGCCCGATGGTTTCCCCGACGACGAAGGCTTCGTCGCACAGCGGGGCGAGATCGGGGTCCTGGCGGTCGGTGACGGCCACGATCCGGCCGTCCCGAGCCCGTACCTCATGGATGTTTCCGATCATCTTTTCGAAATGCTCGTCGTGGGGCGCCACGGCGACGACGGGGACGTTGCGGTCGATGAGGGCGATCGGACCGTGTTTCATCTCGCCCGCGGCATAGCCTTCGGCATGGAGGTACGAGATCTCCTTCAGCTTGAGCGCGCCTTCGAGGGCGATGGGGAACGAGGGGCCGCGGCCGAGGTAGAGCCAGTTGCCGGCGTTGGCGAAGCGGCGGCCCACGGCGGGAGCGTGCGCGGATCGCTCGAGGGTCTCCCGCATGCGGCCCGGCAGGCGGAGCGTCGCCTCGACGAGTCGCTCGAAGTCGGCGTCGGGGAGCGCGCGGCGGCGGCGGCCGAGACGCAGGGCGAGGAGGAGCAGGGCGGCGAGTTGCGCGACGAAGCACTTGGTCGAGGCGACGCCGATTTCCGGGCCGGCGTGGGTGTAGAGGGTGTGGTGTGCCGCGCGCGGGATGGCCGAATCGAGCACGTTGGCCACGGCGAGGAGCCGGGCGCCCTTCTCGCGGGCCAGGCGGGCGGCCGCCAGCGTGTCGATCGTCTCGCCGGACTGGGACACGGCGACGACCAGATCGTGTTCGTCGATCAGCGGCTCGCGCCCGCGAAACTCGCTGGCCAGCTCGGCCGCAGCCGGCACGCGCGCCACGGCTTCCATCCAGCGTTGGGCGGTCAGAGCGGCGTGGTAGGACGTGCCGCAGGCCACCAGCACCACCCGGCGGATCGCCCGCACCGCGTCGTCGTCCAGCTCGGCGCCCTCGAGGAACACGTCGCTGCGGTCGGCGAGGATCCGCCCGCGCAGCGTGTCCTCCACCGCGCGCGGCTGCTCGTGGATCTCCTTGAGCATGAAATGCTTGTAGCCGCCCCGCTCGGCCTGCAACGGCGACCAGTGGATCGTGCGCGGCGCGCGGTCCACCGGCCGGCCCGCCGCGTCCTCCAGCCGCAATCCGTCCGCCGTCAGCTCCGCGATCTCCCCCTCCTCCATCGCGATGATGCGGTTGGTGTAGGGGAGGATCGCGGGGATGTCGCTCGCGGCGAACATCTCCCCGTTCCCCAGCCCCAGCACCAGCGGGGAGGCGTTCTTGGCCACCACCAGCCGGTCCGGCGTCCGGGCGTCGACGATCGCGAGCGCGTACGAGCCTTCGATGCGGCGCACGGCGCACCGGACCGCTTCGACCAGCGTGGCGCCCTCGGCGAGCGCGGAATCGACCAGGTGGGCGGCGATCTCGGTGTCGGTCTCCGAGCGGAACGTGCGGCCTTGGGCTTCGAGCTGCCGGCGCACCTGGAGGTGGTTCTCGATGATGCCGTTGTGGACCACGGCGACCCGGCCGACCTGGTGCGGGTGGGCGTTCCGCTCGGACGGCCGGCCGTGGGTCGCCCAGCGGGTGTGCCCGATGCCGAGGGTCCCCGGGGGCGGCCCCCGGCGCACCGCTTCCTCGAGCCGGACCAGCTTCCCCTCGCAGCGGATGACGTGCAGCGTCCCGCCGTCGGCGTCGGACCGCACCGCGATGCCGGCCGAATCGTAGCCGCGGTACTCGAGTCGTCGCAGTCCCTCGAGGATCAGTTCGGCCGCCTGGCGCGGCCCCACGTACGCGACGATTCCGCACATGGCCCTGCTCCTTCCGTCCCCGCCGCCGGGGGCAGTCTTGTGTTGCCGCCCCGGGGGAGTCAAGTTCGATGCGCGGCGGTGCGGTTGTGGGGTGCGAGGGAACCTGCTACCGTTCGCCCAGTGCACGGGAGTGTCGTGCGAGTCGTCGGTTGGTTGCGGGATGCGGCGTTGGAACGCCGCCTGGGCCGTTGCGTCGATGCCGTCGGCCTGGAACTCGTCGCGACGCCGTCCCCGCGCGACCTCCTCGCGGCGCTGGACCGCCCCGACATCGCCCTGGTCGTCGTCCGCGCCGCCCTGCTCGACGACCGCTCGTCCGCCGCATTGGTCCGCTGGGTGTTGTCCGACGTGGAGGGCGCGACCGGCCCCGCCAGGGCGATCCTGCAGCTCGGGATGCGCCGGTCGGCCGGCGGGCCCGACTTCCCGGCGGTCGTGCTGCCGGCCCGACCCTCCGCCGCGGTGCTCGAGGAGGCGCTCCGCGCCCTGGCCGCGCTCGTCCTGACCGCCGTCGAGGCGCGACGCCGCGCCGCCCGCCTCGCCGCCACGCTCGACGTCACCCGCCGCCTCGCCACGCGCCACGACTTCCGCGAGATCCTGTTCGAGGCGGCCCGCCGGCTGGCGCAGGTGGTGGCGGTCGAGCGGGCTTCGATCCTGCTGGTCGATGCGGCGGCGGGCGAGCTGCGCGTGGTGGCCACGAGCGACGACGCCTCGATCCACGACCTGCGGCTCGACCTCGTTCGCTACCCCGAGGTGCGGGAGGTGCTGGCCGGCCATGCGCCGGTCTACCTGGCCGACGTCTCGACCGATCCGCGGCTCGAGCAGGTCCGGCGGCAGTTCGGCGCGATCCGGGCCCGGGCGAGCTATCTCTTCCCGGTGGAGGACGAGGACCACGCCGTGATCGGACTGCTGGCGCTCAAGACCGCCCCCGGCGGACGGCTCGACGAGGAGCAGATCGCGGCCTGCCAGGTCGTCGCCACGGCGTGCGCGCCGGCCCTGCACAACGCCCGCGCGATGGTGCGGCTCGAACGGCGGGCCGCGGGCAGCGACCGCGAACGCCTCGAGGCGGAACGCCAGGTGCGGTCGCTCAGCCGCTACGCCAGCTTCTTCGAAAGCGCCGCGGACGGGCTGATCGTCGTCGATCCCGGCGGGGAAATCCTGTACGCCAATCCGGCCGCGGCGACCATCCTGGGAGACGAGGCCGGCCGGGTGCCGGTGCGCTTGATCGAGGTGTTCGACGAGTCGGGACGGGCCCGCTTCGCCGCGCTGCTGGACGGCTTCGCACGCGGTCGCTTCCCGACCGTGGACCTCGCGCTGGCCGGCCCGGGCGGCTCCCGCCGCGTCGTGCAGGTCTCCTCGAGTCCCGTGCTGCGCGAGGAGGGGGCGTGCCTGCTCTCGGTGCGGGACGTGACCGCGGAACGGGTCCTGGCGCACGAACTCCAGCGGACCAAGACCTTCCTCGAACGGGTGCTCGATTCCTCCCCCGACGCGATCGTGGCCGCCGACATGCACGGCACGATCCTGCTGTTCAACCGCGCCGCGGAACGACTGACCGGACATCGCGCGGAAGAGGTGGTCGGCCGCATGCACATCGAGCGCCTCTACGGCTCCCGCGACCAGGCCCGCGAGATCATGGCGCACCTGCGCTCGGCCGAACAGGGCGGCGTCGGACGGCTCGCACCGACCCGCACCTCGATCCGCAACCGCGCCGGCGAGGAGATCACCGTCGCCGTGTCCGCCGCGGTGATCTACGACGAGGGGCGGGAGGTCGCGACCTGCGGGATCTTCACCGACCTGCGCGACCGGATGCGCATCGAGGAGCGACTGGCGCAGACCCAGGAACGCCTCGCCATGACCGAGAAGCAGGCCATCGTGTCCGAAATCGCGGGCGCGATGGCCCACGAGCTGAACCAGCCGTTGACCTCGGTGATGGGCTACACCGAACTGCTGCGCAAGACGCTGGCCGCCGACCATCGCGGCCGGCCGTACGTCGAGACGATCCTGCGCGAGACCGAGCGGATCGCGGAACTGGTGAAGAAGATCGGACGGCTCGGACGCTACGAGACCAAGGGCTACGTCGGCGGCACCCAGATCCTCGACCTGGATCGCTCGACCGACGAGACGAAGTAGGATGGGGCGATGAGCGACGACGCGGGGCGCAGCTTCCCGGACCTCGAACGGGCCGACCCGTTCCGGCGGCTCGGGCGCTCTTGCCGGCTCGACATGCGCGAGGATGAACTGCTCCAGCGGTTCGCCGAGATCCTGCAGGACCTGTTCCCGGACAGCCAGGCCTGTTTCCGACTGCTCGACGGTCCCGGCAGCCTGTCGCTGGTCTACGCCACCGGGCCGCTGCGTCCCGAACAGCGCGAGCGGCTGGCCGTCCCGCGCCCCGCGCCCGGAGGGTGGACCGCCGAGCGTCTCGCCGAGTGGGGTCTGTCGCTCGACGACGAGTACGTGCCGGTCTTCGCCGCCGGCGCGACCGGCCTCGCGCAACTGCTCCACCACGCCGGCCACCTGCTCGGGCTGCTCAACCTCGAGTGGCCCGAGGGAACGCCGGCGCCCGGCGACGGCGTGCGGGAAGCGGTCGCCGGGCTGACCGCGATCTTCTCGTCGATCCTGCTCGGCGCCCGGTGGGGGATGGAGGTCCGCCATCTGCGCGACCGGCTGGCGAAGCTGCTCGACCACGCCGACGCCCCGATCCTGCTCGTCGACGTGCATCGGCGCGTGCGGCTCTTCAACCGGTGCCTCGAACGGCTGACCGGACGGACGCGGGCGGAAGTGCTGGGGCAGGACGCCACCGCTTTGCTGCCGCCCGAGGAGCACGCGCGGTTCTCCGCGGCGGTGCTGGCGGCCCTCCGGGGACGACCCACCGCCAACTACGAAGTCCGACTGCCGCGCGCCGGCCCGGGCGCCGGCGGCCACGTCCTGCTGTCGTTCAACATCGCCTCCGTCGTCGGCGCCGACGGCGAGTCGGCCGACGAGGTGATCGCGGTCGGCCAGGACCTCACCGAGATCCGCCGGCTGCAACGCCAGATGATCCACACCGAGAAGCTGGCCACGATCGGCCAGCTCGCCGCCGGCGTCGTGCACGAGATCAACAACCCGTTGACCTCCGTCTCGATCCACGCCGACTACCTCGCCAAGCTGATGGAACGCGAGAAGCGCAGCCCGCAGGAAATCACGTTCATCAACCGCATCCGCTACGCCGCCGCCCGCATCCTGCGCTTCACCCAGGACCTGATGAGCTTCGCGCGGCCGGCCGGCGACGAGCCCGAACAGTTCGACCTGCCGGCCGTGATCGACCAGTCGGCCGCGTTCTGCGAGCACGTGATCGCCAAGGCCGGTGTGACCCTCGAACGGCAGTTCGAGCCCGCGCCCAAGATCTACGGCATCCGCCAGCAGATCCAGCAGGTCTTCATCAACCTGATCACGAACGCCTGCCACGCGATGGCCGACGTTCAGGGACCGCGAATTCTGACCCTGGCCGTCGCCGATAACGGCGACGGCCGGGTGCGCGCCGAAGTGCGCGACACGGGGACAGGGATCCCCGAGGAGATCCGTGACGAAATCTTCGAACCGTTCTTCACCACGAAACGCGAGGGCGAAGGGACCGGACTCGGTCTCTCGATCGTCCGCAACCTCATCGACAAGCACCAGGCCGAGATCCGGGTCGAATCGGAAGTCGGCCGGGGCTCCTGCTTCCGCCTCCTCTTCTACGCGGTCTGACCGCGGGCGGCGCCGGGGTGCGCGATTGACGACCACCGCGCGGAATGCTATCGGCGGCCGCATGCCGCGGCCCAGCCGCCTGTTCATCAACGTCGAGACGTTCGAAACCCGGGCCGCGTTGTCGGAAGGCGGCAAGGTGACCGAGTTCCACATCGAGCGCTCCGCGGAACGCTCGATCGAGAACGCCGTCTACCTCGGTCGCGTCCAGCGCGTGCTCCCCGGCATGCAGGCCTGCTTCATCGATATCGGCCTCGACCGCGCCGCCTTCCTCCAGCTCGGCGACGCGATGAAGTTCCTCGACGACATGATCGCGGAAACCGGCGACGGCGAGGGCGCCAGACCGAAGACCGATCGCCATCGCTCGATCCGCGACCTCCTCCACGAAGGTCAGGAAGTCCTGGTCCAGGTGAGCAAGGCGCCGATCTCCACCAAGGGCGCCCGCGTCACACCCAATATCACGCTCGCCGGCCGCACCCTCGTCTACCTGCCGCAGGTCGGACACATCGGCGTCTCGCGCCGCATCGAGGACCCCGCGGAGCGGTCGCGCCTGCGGTCGATCGTGCAGGGCTACCGGAACGGCGACGAAGGCGGCTTCATCTGCCGCACCGCCTCCGCCGGCCGCTCCGCCGAGGCCCTGCGCGCCGAGATGGACGGGCTGCGCGCCGAATGGGCCCAGGTGCAGAAGGCCCGCGGAGAACGGTCGGCCCCCGCGCTCCTGCGCGCCGACCACGACCTCGTGATCCGCGCCTTCCGCGACCTGTTCCGCGGGGACGCCGACCGCGTCGTCATCGACGACGCCGCGGCCCACGACCGGCTCCGCGACTACGCCCGCCAGTTCATGCCCGAGGCCCTCGAGGCGATCGAACTCTACCGGGGCGAGGAGCCGATGTTCGACGCGTTCGGCATCGAGGAGGAACTCAAGCGCGCCCTCCAGCGGCGCGTCCCCCTCCCCTCCGGCGGCTCGATCATCCTCGATCAGGCCGAGGCGATCACCGCGATCGATGTCAACACCGGCAAGTTCACCGGGAAACGGAACTTCGAGGAGACGATCCTGCAGACCAACCTCGAGGCCGTCGAGGAGGTCGCGTACCAGCTCCGGTTCCGCAACATCGGCGGCCTGATCGTGATCGATTTCATCGATATGGAGTCGCCGCAGCACCGCGACCAGGTCTACCGCGCGCTGCTCGACGCGCTGCGCCAGGACAAGGCCCGCACCAGCGTCGTCCGCATCTCGGAGCTGGGCCTGGTCGAAATGACGCGCAAGCGCACCCGCGACTCGCTCGGCCGCATCCTCCACGAACCGTGCTGGTACTGCGACGGCACCGGCGCCGTGCGCTCCAAGCGCACCGTGTGCTACGAGATCTTCCGCGAACTGCGCCGCGACGCGGCCGGAGGCGGCCCGGGACGCCGCACCCTGCTCGTGCACCCCGCGGTCCGCGACGCCCTGCGCGGCGCGGAGAAACCGCACCTCGACCGGCTCGCCGCCCAGCTCCAGCTCGAGTTGCGCGTCGAGGCGGTGCCGGAGTATCACATCGAGGCGTTCACGATCCGGAGAGGATAGCGACCATGGACAACGACGAGAAGCGCCGGGCCGAACGGGTGGTGATCAACCGCGAGTTCGACAACTTCGACGAGTTCATCGAGGAGTACGTCACCAACATCTCGCGCACCGGCGTCTTCATCAAGACCAAGAGCCCCCTCGCCGTCGGCACGCGCGTGCGCCTGCGCTTCTCGGTGATCCTGACGGAGATCGAAACGATCGAAGGCGAGGGCGAGGTCGTCCGCGTGCAGGACGACCCGCCGGGCATGGGCGTGGTCTTCACGTCCCTCACCTCCTACTCCGCCGGCCTGCTGGAAAAGCTGCTCACCCGGCGGCCCTCCTCGCCCACGCCCCGCCCGTGAT
>JAAZOP010000202.1 GCA_012797735.1 Myxococcales bacterium | reverse complement strand
GGGGGCGGCGGCGCGGGCGTTCGAGGTGCGCCGGCTCGTCCCGTCCGAGGAGGTCGTGGACGAGGGGGGCGACGTCGCGCAGGTCGAGGTCGTCGACCGCGCGCAGCCAGGCGGGGGCCGGTGCGGCGAGGAGGATTCCGCGGGGCCGGTGGGCTCCGCGCAGCAGGCCGCCCTTCCGGCCGGCCCGTTCGTCGGGCGGGATCCGCATCCACCATCCGTCGTGGAGCCGCGGACGCAGGTGGGGCGGGCAAAGGAGCGGGGTGCGTCCGGCGGCGTCGAGGGCGGGTTCCAGGAGCAGGTCGGGGGCGCGGTCGGCGAGCGGTCCGTCGTAGAGTTCCTCGCGGAGGCGCACGCGGGCGAACAGCGGTCCGCCGTCCGGGCGGCGGGCGTCGCGCAGGAAGGCGGCGACGTCGCCGGCGATCTGGCGGCGGCGGTCCGGGGCGACGACGCCGCGCGGTTCGCGCCCGCGCACGTTGAGCCGAACGGACGGGGCGTAGGTCAGCTCGTCGGAGAAGGCCGCGGTGCGCGTCCAGTCGATGCCGGCGAAGCGCGAGCGCGACTCGATCCGGCCGGGGAGGAGCGTGCCCGCGGCGCGCAGCGCCAGGTCGCGGACGGGCGCCGGGAGGCGGTGCAGGGCGTGGCCGCGGACGAGCGCGGCGACGCGGTCGAGCGGCGCTGCGGGCGCGGGGAGACGGGTCTGGAAGCCGCCGGCGGCGAGCAGCGCGTTGAGCGAGACGACGAGGTCGGCGGTCGGGCCCAGGCCGTGGTCGGAGACGGCGACGACGGCGGCCGGCGCGAGCGCCTCGAGCAGGCGGCCGGCGGCGGCGTCGAGGAACCGCATCGCGCGGGCCAGGGCGGGGGGGACCTCTTCGCCGTCGCCGGCCTCGCCGGGGCGGGGCCACAGGTGGTGGCCGGCGGTGTCGGCGGCCTGGAAGTGGACGGCGAGCAGATCGACGGGGCGTTCCCGGGCGAGGAACAGGGCGAGGGCGACGCGGCGGTCGAGTCCTTCGGCGAGGTGCGCGAGGAACCGGTCGGGGTCGTCCGCGGCCCGCGCGGCGAACTCGTCGGCGGACGCGAAGCGGAGGGCGTCGGGTCCGCATTCCTGGCGGATGCGGTGGTAGAGCGACGGCGGGTAGACGTGGCGCAGGCCCGCTTCGGTTTCGAGGGGCGTGTCCCAGCCGGCGACGTGGAAGCCGGAGAGACGCCGGCCGTGGAGGCGGCCGGGGAAGCCGATCGCGCCGACGGACAGTCCCTGCTCGCCGAGGGTCTCCAGCCAGGTGGGGACGGCGGGTCGGGGAGAGCCGAAGCGGACCTCGTAGCCGTCGGCAACGGTGAAGTCGAAGACGCCGTGCCGTCCCGGGTTGACGCCGGTGAGGCAGGTGGCCCAGGCCGGGCAGGTGGCGGGGGGGACGGTGGAGGCGACGGGGCGGAGGGTACCGCGGCCGGCGAGGCGGGAGAGGACGGGGAGTTCGCCGCCGGCGCGGAGGCGGTCGACGACGGCGGGATCGACGCCGTCGAGGCCGAGGAACAGCAGGGCGGGGCTGGCGGCCGCCACGGTGGGCAACGGTGGCCGCTCCGGCGGGCGGCGTCAAGGGGGACCGGGGTCCTGGGAGCAGACTTGCAAGCCCTGCGTCGTGGCGGCGCCCCGCCCCGTCCCTGGGCATGGTGGAATCCGGCGTCTGGAGCAAGAAGACAACGCGGCGGGCCTCTCGGTGGCCCGGGCGGCCACCCACACCCGGTGGGCCGCGCGCCCGTGAAGACCCCGCCGCCCCGGAACCTCGCGGACGCCGGCCGCGCACCGGGCTTTCGCGCACCTGGGTTGCACGGTCCGTCCCCGCCGCCTAACATGTCCAAGGAAGGGGGAAACCCGATGCTCAAGAAGTGGATGCGACTGGCGCATGGGACGAGACCCTGGATGGTCGCCGTGGCGCTCGCCGGTGGAGTCGCGGCGTCCCCCTCGTGTGAGAACCCGCCGGCGCCGGTCGACGCCGGGACCGAGGCTCGCGACGAATGCTGCAACTACGAGTACGGCCCCCCCTCCTGCTACTCGGACGAGGACTGCCAGGAGATCGGCGCCAACTACTTCTGCGGTCCGATGGGGGTGTGTGAATGGCGTTCGGGTCCGGACGCCGACGCCGACGCGGACGATGTGGAGGACGAATGCTGCAACGTCGAGTACGGTCCCCCACCCTGCTACTCCGACGAGGACTGCGCCTACATGGGCGCCGATTGGGTCTGCGGTGCCGGCGGCTGGTGCGTTCTCCCTCCGATCTCGGATGCCGATGCCGATGTCGACGTGATCGATGAGGATGTCACCGAGGACGTCGAGGCCGAGGCCGATGCGCCGGACGACGGAACCGGCGCGGGGACCGACGGCGACGCGGCGCTCGACGTGCCCGATGATGGTGCCGATGCACCGGATGCGTAGCCGACCGCGCGGGTCGAGCGGTCCGGGTGTGCGGACCGAGACCCTCCGCATCCGCGACCACCTCGAACGGCTCGGGTTGTCCGCCGTGCCGGCGACCTTCGTTCCGCCGCGCGACCCGGACGAACTGCCCCTCGCCCGGCCGCCCCGTCCGACCGGTCCCGGTCCTCCCTCCGCCGTCAGGTCGCTGGACGACGGCTCCCCGCCCTCGTCCGACGGCTTCGCCGGCCAGACTGCCTACCCCGCCGTCCGGTGCACAGATTCACGAGAGGAGCCCGTGGCGATGTCCAGCGCCGCGGAGGGCATCACGGCATCTTGCCGCCGGGTTGCGGCGGGGGGATGGCGTGGTGTCAGGGGCGCAGGCGGCAGTCCGCGCCGCATCCTGGTCCGCGGTCGCACTGCTCGGGCGTCGCGGCGGCGTCGTCGACGACGCCGTCACCGCAGCGGGCGAGTTGGCAGTCGGTGCGGCAACGGGCGTTGGGGAGGTTCGAGTTGCCGGCGCCCTCGTCGCACTCCTCGCCGGGATCGACGTCGCCGTCCCCGCAGTCGGCGAACCGCTGGCCGCAGTCGTAGCGGCACGAGCCGATCGGGGCGAGGCGCGACGGATCGCAGACCTCGGCGATCAGCAAGGTCGTCGGGTCGACGTCGAGGTTGACGTAGCCGTCGCCGCAGACGTTGGGGACACAGGTGAACAGGCAGCCGTCGTCGTTGTCCGGATTGCCGTCGTCGCAGGTTTCGCCCGCGTCCAGCGTGCCCGAGGGGCAGCCGGCCAGCGAGCACGTGGCGCTGCACTCCGAGCCGGGCGCGCCGTTCAGCGGTCCGAGGTCGCAGGCCTCGGAACCGTCGCGCGTGCCGTCACCGCAGCGGGCGCGGGTGCAGTCGGTGCGGCAGGCATCCGGCATCAGGTCGTCGTTCCGCGGGCCGTCATCGCACTGCTCGCCGGTGTCGGCGACGCCGTCGCCGCACCGAGGCAGAACGCAGTTGGTGCGGCAGGCATCGGGCGCGATGTCCGAGTTGCGCGAGCCGTCGTCGCACTCCTCGGGGTAGCGCGCGCAGCCGTCTCCACACAAGCCGCCGCAGGACCAGAAGTCGTCAATGATGCAGGTCAGCGTGATGCCGCCCTCCCGAAAACAGTAGAGTTCCCCGCAACTGACGTGGTACTCGCTCATGCAGGTCCGGGAGCCGAAGAGATCGTTGCCCCTCGAGTCGACCTCGCACTCCTCATCGGTCTCGATGTCGCCGTCCCCGCAGACGGCGGGCGTGTCGGTCGGGTGGAGCAGGGCGGCGAGTCCGCCGACGACGAGACAGGCGAGGATCGGATGTTTGCGGCCAGTCGTGAAGACGCTGGTCATGACCGTCTCCTCCTACAGCCCGACCGGCTCGACCGGGCTCGAGCGGAACGCCTCGGTGGACCCGTCGCCGAGTTGTCCGCGGTCGTTGCGGCCCCAACAGCGGAGCGTGTGGTCCGCCAGGATCGCGCACGTGTGGTCCCAGCGGCTCGCCAGCGCCGTCACGCCGCTCAGCCCCACCGACTGGGCGACGTGCGTGGAGGTCGTGGCGCCGTTCCCGAGCTGCCCGGCGTCGTTCCGCCCCCAGCACCAGGTCTGCGTGGCCCCCGCGGCGCAGGTGTGGGCGTTCCCCAGGACCACGAGGTTCACGCCGGTCAAGCCGGTCGCCGTCGGCGACAGCACCGGTCCCGAGGCCGCGACGCCCACCTGCCCGTACTCGTTGGAGCCCCAGCAGGACAACGTGCCGGAGCCGAGCGGCGGGCGCTGGAGGGAACACGTGTGGAAACCGCCGCCGGCGACCTGGACGAGGTTCAGCGAGCCGCCGCCGACCGGCGCGATGGTCCAGGCGAGGTCGCCGCTGCCGAGCGCCCCGGTGCCGCCGAAGCCCCAGCACCACCGGTTGCGCCAGGCGCCCACGCCGCTCGTGGCGCAGGTGTGCCGCGCGCCCGCGCCGAGCGAGTCGAACGACGAGCCGCTGACCGACACGTCGCTCGGCGCCTCGTGCCGCACCGTGCGGTCGGTCCCGAGCTGGCCGTAGTCGTTGCGTCCCCAGCAGCGGGCGTGCCCGCCGAGCAGCACGCACGTGTGGTGCAGGCCGCAGGTCAGGGCGGTCGCGCCCGTCAACCCGGGAACCTCGGCCGGCGGGAAGATCTGGGCGTGCCGAGGGCTCTGGCCCGCCTCGCCGAAGCCGTTGCGGCCCCAACACAGCACGCGGCCGTCGGACGTCCGTGCGCAGCCGTGACCGACGCCGGCGCAGACGTCCTCCAGGCCGCTCACGCCTGCCACCTTCACCGGGACCCGCTCGTCCCCCAGACCACCGGCGCGATGACCGGTCCAGCCGCCCCAACACCACAGCGAGCCGTCGGCCCGCACCACGCAGGTATGGCTCTGGCCGGCCGCCACCGAGACCACCCCGCAGTCGGCAGGGCAACCGGCCGCCGTCTCGCCTCGCTCGCAGGCGCCGTTGTCGCAGACGCTGCTGCAGCCGGTCTCGTCGAGCGTGCACGTCTCCGTGCAGCCCAGCGTCCCCGTCGTGTATCCGAGGCCCTCGCAGCTGGCCCCGTCCGGCACGGCGCCGTCGCAGGCCTCGCCGTCGTCCAGCACGCCGTTCCCGCAACCAGGCCCCGCGTCGGCCGAGCCGTCGTCGCCCGCCGCCTCGTCGGCCGAACCGTCGTCCGTCGTGACGTCCTCGACGCCGACGTCGTCCATCGCGACGTCCTCGACGCCGACGTCCTCCACCGCACCGTCCTCGGCCGGCCCGCCGTCGTCTCCCACGTCACCGGTCGACGAACCGCCCCCACAGCCCAGAAACGCCATCGGAAGCACGGTTGCCAGTGCTCGCAGATTCAGCATGTCATGTTCACCTTGGTTCCCTTGGTCGCGAAGAAGAAGCACCTATGCTTGCATACAAGACGGCGTCCGTCCAGCAGGAACATCAGCCTCGTGCCGCCGGCGGGGTACGGGCGGCGCGGGCCTCAGAGCCCGACCGCGCTCTCCAGCCTTTCGAACGGGACGAGCAGGTCAGGCGGGAAGCGGATCGATGTCTCCTCGAGGCGCGATCGGACGAGGGGCAAAGAAGGTCTTCGACTCGTCGCCGTCGTGGCGCAGGCGGACCGACTGGCCGTCGCGCTCCGTGAGGATGTTGGCGGGGTGCGACCGGAGACGCGCGAGCGCGGCGAGGGTCTCCGCGCTCCAGGCCGGGTCGAGGTCCAGCCCCTCGTGCCGGTGGACCAGGAGCAGTTCGCCCGTGTTCTCGAAGTTGCCGTCGGCGACGTTCACGATCGGCTGCACCGTCATCCAACGGGCACGGCGACAGGGACCCGCGACGATCGACCGGTCGTCGACCGCCGGCCGGTCGGGCCGGGTGTCCGGCAGGCGGAGAGCGCGCGAGAACATGCCTTCCTCGTTCCGGCTCCGCAGGTTCGGCGGGACGGGCATCCTCCAGGTTTTCGGTGCGGGAGACAATCCACGCCAGCGATGCGGTAGGATGTCGCCGATCGGGGGCCGGGAAGGGAACCGATGGCCGAATGCCGCACCGTGTTCGTCCGCGCGCCCGCGCCGCCCGTCGCGGGTTCGCCCTGGGTCCTCTCGGGCCTCGACCTGGCGAACTGGTCGCTCGTGATCCGCGGCACCTGGATCTTCCGCGACGCGCTCGACGTCGCGCGCCTGCGGGACAGCCTCGGCCGCACCCTGGCGTTGTACCCGCACCTCGCGGGGCGCGCCGTCGGGGGCGAGCGGGTCGAGTTGACCAACGCCGGCGTCCCGTTCGCGACCGAGGAGCGGCCCGAGCTGTCGGTGGAGGACGCCTGCAGCGCCCCGACGCTGGCCGGCCGGTTCTCGCTGCCGCTTGCCGGCGGCCGCGTCCGCAAGGGGCGCGACGCCCCGCTCGCCGTCCGGCTGACGCGACTGCGCGACGGTTGCGTGCTGGGCGTCCGCGTCTGCCACGCATTCCTCGACGGCCACGGCTTCTACGGGATGGTCCGCACCTGGAGCTGCATCCACGGCGACCGGCCGTTCGACCCGCCGCTGCTCGACCCGTCGCGGGTGCCGCAGGGCGCCGGCCTGTCGCGGGCGGAGACGACCCGCGCGGCGGTCGGACGCGGGTGGCGCAAGCTGCGACTGCTCGGCCTCTTGACCACCGTTCCGCTGCTGCTGCTGGGTCGGCTGCACCAGCGGGCGGCGGCGGTGCCGTTCTCCCCCAGAGCGCTGGAGCGGCTGCGGGCCGCGGCCCGGCGCGAGGCGGGACGCGACGACCGGACGACCAACGATGCGCTGTCGGCGCACCTGACGCGCCTGTGCGTGGCGCTCCACGACCTTCCGGCCGGCACGCCGTGCGGGCGGCTCCTTGTGGTCGACCTGCGGCGCTTCGAGCGCGACCAGACGGCCGGCGCCGGCCTCAGCTGCCGGAGACCGCCGGAACCAGCTCGGCGAGTTGCAGGTAGTGGTTGCCGAAATCGTCGGCGCCCAGGCGCGTGGCCCGCAGGCGCAGGTAGCGGGCGCGCACCGGCGCCGCGAACGTCCGCACGACCGGCGCGCCGCCGGGGTTCGGGAACCCCGTCTGCGCCTCGCCCGGCACGTCGACCCAGCTCGCGGCGTCGTCCGAGGTCTGCAGGGCGAAGTCGATCGGGAAGCCGTAGCCGGCAGGTCGCGGCACCAGCGTCGCGCCGGTCAGCTCGCGCGGCGTGCCGAGGTCGACCCAGACCCACTCCTCGGCGACGTCGGCGGCCGAGTGCGAGACGCTGGACCAGACCGTGCCCGCGTCGCCGTCCCAGGCCCTGGGGCCCGACCAGTGCCAGTCGCCGGGCTCTCCGCCGACGATCGAGGACACCCGGCCGAACACCACGGTGCCGCGCGGTGCGGTCCCGACGGTCACCGGATCGAGGAACGTCGGCCAGTCGCCCCAGCTCGAGGTCGGCGGGTTGTACGAGTAGGCGACGAAGTTGGCCGCCGCCGGGTCGAGGTGCCCCTCGGGGTCGCCCGAGAGGCCGATGTTGTGCGCGCCGTACTGCACGCGCGCCCCCTGCCAGACCGCCGGCTCGAACGTCAGTCCGTCGAACGACTGGTAGACCGCGACGCCGGAGTTCGGCCCGAAGCGCTCGATCGTCGCGATGCCGACGAAGCGCCCGAGGGCGTCGACGTACTTGACGTCGGTCGAATCCTCGCCCCACGGGCGGCGGACCACGGCGGGGCCGTGCAAGACGAGCCGCGTCGGCCAGTCGTCGCCCACCGGCGGGTCGACGGTGGCGACGTCGGTGTGCCCGGTGCCGTCGAGGTTCGTGTAGTAGACGTAGAGCCGGTCGGCGAGCACCAGCGACGGCTCGCCGATGCCGTACTGCGCCGGGTCGCCCTCGTAGACGAGGATCGGCTGCGGCGCGCCGCCCCAGCCGCTGCCGTTCCACTTGTCGTACGGCCCGCCGGGGGCGGTGGAGCGCGCGACGTACAGGTCGTTGTCGGTGCCGCGGGAGTCCTCGGTGGAGGTGTAGGCCAGGTACCACCAGCCGCCGATCCGGACCACGCCCGGATCGCAGGTCGCCAGGGCGTCGCGGCCGCCGGCCGTGGGCTGGAGCGCGATCGTCTCCGCCGCCCAGGTGCGCCCGCCGTCGGTCGAGCTGCGGTAACGGATGTAGTCCCAGGCTCCGCCCCCGCCGGGCGAGCAGGTCCAGACGTGGACCGTGCCGAACTCGTCGATGACGATGCTGGGACCGTAGCGGTAGCCGCCGCCCGGGTAGATCTGCCAGCCGGCGGTGGCGACGAGCCGGATCAGGTCGTCGGGCGGCCCGGCGTCGGCGTCGTCGGCCGTGTCGCCCGCGTCGGACGCATCCTCGACGTCGGGCGTGGCGTCCGCGTCGACCGGAGCGTCGCCCGGAACATCCGCGGCCTCGGCGTCCGGACCGATGTCTTCCGCATCGATCGGAACCTCGGGCACGATGGCATCGTCGGCGTCGACGGTCGCGTCGCCGTCGCGCGCGTCCGGCGTGGACTGGCCGTCGGCGCAGCCGGCCGCGAGGGCCAGGAGCGGGAAGACGGCGACCGGCGGGCAGCGCCGTCGGCGTTCGGCTCGGATGGGCATCCACATGTCCCGGAGCCTAGCACTGCGACGGTTCGGAGCACCACCGCACCGGCACCCTGCCGGACGTGCCGATCCGGCAGGGTTCTCACGCCAGGGATCGAACGAGGGCCCCGACCCCGGCACGCTGGAGACCTGCGGCACGCCGGCCCTGCGTGCCGGGCAACTCGAGGCGCAGGACACGTCGGCGAGAACGCGGCGAGCTGCTGGCGGAGGGTGAGGTCTTCGAGGACCAAGTCGCGGCGGGAGCGGAAGGCCGAGGCGACGGTGCGCAGGACGATGAAGAGGGTGCGAAACAGGGCAACGGACGCTGCCCGGGTGCGGAGAGAAGGTCGGCGATCGCGATACGGACGGGGTTCTGTCGATGGACAGGTGCGCCGCTGCGGGTTCACTCGTCGACGAACGCGGTCTGGATCTGCGTCCCGCGAGGACCATTGACCAGGGTTCCCGCATCCCGAGACGGCGGGACGGTCGGGACCGTCGGCACGGAGGCGGTCGTCGGCGGGGTCGTCGGCGGCGGGCGGCCGCCGCCGGTGGTCTTCCGCAGTTCGGGCGTCAGCGACAGGTCGCGGTCTGGCGTGACCCGGGCGCGATACGGACGGTAGCCGTCGGCCTCGATCTCGAGCACCACGGCCACGTTCGAACGCGGGGCCCGGAACGGGAGCTGCAACACCTCCGCCCCGTCGTAGACCACCTTGGCGCCCGCCGGCAGCCCCGTCAGCTCGACCAGGATCGTGTCCGGCGGCGGCACGGTGGGAGCAGACGCCGCGTCGAGCGCGGTGGGCGGCAGGGAGACGACCGCAGTCGTCGCGTCCGGCGCCTCGACCTCGGCGGCCGCGACCGGCGGCGCAGGGGCCGACGGGCCGCCGAGCGGCTCGGACGCGGCG
>JAAZOP010000018.1 GCA_012797735.1 Myxococcales bacterium | reverse complement strand
GGCGCCGACCCGGAGGACGACCAGGGTCGCCAGAGGAACAACACGAGCACCGCGACGACGAGCGTGGCGAGGGCGGCCACCGTCCAGGCCTTCGCCCGGCGACGCGCGGGCGAGAGGCCGGCCGTGTGCTCGGTGAGCTGCACCATCGCCGTGGAGACTGGAGCGGCCGGCGCCTCGGTCGGGTCGGGCCCGGAGGACGGAGCGGTCGGGGTCGGGGCGCCGGGCGGCGGCGACCGGAACGGCGCCGCCTCGTCGGGATTCATGCCGAGGCGGACCAGCGCGGCGGGGTCGAGGAACGGCGCGAGCGCCTGGAGCATCGCCTCGGCGTCCGGGTAGCGGTCCTCGCGGTTCTTCGCCGTGGCTTTGAGCACCACCGCCTCGAGCGCGACGGGCAGGTCGGGGCGCAGGGCGCGCGGCGACGGGAACGGCTCGCTGAGGATGGCGAACATCACCTGGTTGTAGTTCGTGCCCGAGAACGGCACCCGGCCCGTCAGCAACTCGAAAAGGATCACCCCCATCGCGTACAGGTCGAGGCGCTGGTCGACGTCGGTGCGGCCGGCGGCCTGCTCGGGCGCCATGTAGGTCGGCGTGCCGAGCACCGTACCTGTCTGGGTCATCTTCTGCTGCTGCTCGCTGGCCACGGTCATCTTCGAGATGCCGAAGTCGAGAACCTTGACCAGCGGCGGGGCGCCGGGCGCCTGCACGAGGTAGAGGTTGTCGGGCTTCAGGTCGCGGTGGACGATGCCGTGGCGGTGCGCCTGCAGGAGCGCCGAGAGCGCCTGGGCGACGATCTCGGCGGCGGTCTTGACCGGCAGCGGCGTGCCCCCTTCGAGAAGCTTCCCGACGGAGATGCCCTCGAGGAACTCCATCACGAGGTACGGGGCGCCGTCGGGTGTCCGGCCGACGTCGTAGATGTCGATGATGCCGCGGTGGCCGATCGACGAAGCCGCCTGGGCCTCGCGGATGAAGCGCGTGACCACCTCGGGCTGCCGGGCGAACTCGGCGTGGAGGAACTTCACGGCGCAGCGGCGGCCGATCAGCGTGTGCTGGGCCTCGTAGACGGCGCCCATGCCTCCCTCGCCGAGCAGCCGCACCAACCGGTACTTCTCGCCGACGACCTGACCGGTCCGGTCCATCACCCAGCCTCCGTCGGCTCGCCGCCGCCGACCCGCGCGCCACGCCACGACCCGCGCCCGACGACGCGCGAGGCGCCGGTGCAGCGGCAGCGAACGGAGTGGGCAGTCGCCCGGACCATCTTGCCTAGTAGGTTACGGCGAGCGAAAATTCGCCGCAACTGCCGTCGGAATAGCCGTCGACGAAGACGTAGTACGTTCCCGCGGCGAGCGACAGGTCGAGACGGGAGCCGAGGCCGCAGGTCGAGTCGTCGTTGCAGGCGATCTCGGAGCCGCCGGCGCAGTCGCCCGACCGCACGAACATCACGGTGTCGTAGGAGGAACCGCAGAGGTCCAGGCTGACGGAGCGCGCCGACGGGAGGTCGAGCCGGAACACGACGTCCTCCGAGCCGGCGCCGCCGCCGCAGGCGGCGGTGTAGTCGTTGGCGAAGGTGCAGGTGTCGCCGGTGAAGGTGCCCGGAGCGTCGATCACGCGATAGCTCGAGCAATCCTCGCCGGTGCCCGAGGGCGGCGCGTCGGCGTCGGCGTCCGCGTCCGCATCCGCATCCGCGTCGGGCCCCGGCCCGCCCCCCGCCACCTTGGCGCAGAACACCACGTCGCGGTAGGGGGGGGTCACGGAGTGGGAATGGGTCCAGTCGGTGGTGGAGAACGAATGCGAGTGTCCGCCGGTGGCGGTCATACCATGGGAGTGGTCGCCGACCGCAGCGAACCCGCGGAAGACCTCGCAGACCCCGTCCATGGTGCTCCAACCGTAGTTGGGCTCCAGACCCCTGCCCCATCCGGAACAGCACGCAGTGAATGCGTGGCCGTGGTACCCGGCGCCGAGGACGGAGTGCGCGTGTTCGCCCGCGACACCCACGGCATGCGTGTGCGAGCCTCCGGCCGCTGAGGTGGACGGGCTGCCCGACGGGGTGCCCCACACGGAG
The DNA here is from genome assembly GCA_012797735.1 of Myxococcales bacterium. GTDB lineage: Bacteria > Myxococcota_A > Polyangia > DRWM01 > JAAZOP01 > JAAZOP01. Next base: position 28,143 of record JAAZOP010000018.1, on the reverse strand, counting down.
TCCCCGAGCGGGAACCGGCCGTCCAGTTCCGGGACGCGCTCCCAGCCCGCCGGGCAGGCGCTCTCGAACATCAGGATCATCCCCTCCGGCACCAGCGCCCCGGCCTCCGGCCCGGACAGCCGCTCGGCGAACTGCACGTGCTGCGCGCGCGGCATCGCGCCGACCGGCAGGCGGGGCGCAAGGACTTCGAGCCCTCCGCCTGCGTCGACGGCCACTTCCACCCAGAGTCGAGCGTGGGAACGGACCAGATCCTGGATGGTCGAGCAGGGCCCGGACGTCGCCCCGGCGCCGACGTCCACGCGGAAGCGACCGGCGCGGAAGGTCGTCGCCGCCTCGGTCCACTCGCACAGGGCGGCTCCTCCCGTCACCGCGTCGAAGAAGCCCAGTCGCACCCGATATTCTCCGTCGGGAACCGGCGTGCCGGTCGGGCCGACCAGGACGCCCTGGTAGGTGAGCACCTGCGGGAGATCCCCGCCGCGGCCCGTGCGAACCAGCGCCACCGCGGTCGCGACCAGAACGGCGACCACCGCAACACGAACTCCCCAATGGCTCGATATCGTCCGCATGGTGGCCTCCCTTCTACATCTTCCGGCAGAAGATGAACTCCCCATACGGGGGAACGAAGCCGTGGACGTGCTCGCCCGCGGTGGCAACCGGGTGAACGGGATGATCGCCGACGGCGTTCGTGTCGTGGGCATGCGCGCCCTGGTCGGCATAGGACCCGCACAGGCGTTCGGAATGGCAGCAGTCCCCCGGTACGCCCCACCCGCTGCAGCCCTTGACGCTGCCAATCCCCGACCAGCAGTCCATCCCGTGTGCATGGTGACCCACGCCGTGCAGGGCGCCGTGGGCGTGAGCGCCGCCCACTCCGATCGAGTGGTCATGTCCTCCGGCGGCTGTCGTGTCGGGCCCGCCGCCGGTCGATCCGGCGGTCGCGGCGCCGCGCGGGAACCGGCCGTCGAACTCGGCCGCCCGGGTCCAGCCCGGGGGACACTCGGCCTCGAAGAGTCCGACCGCGCCCACCGGGACGAGCTGCAGCGCCAGATCCGTGGATGCCGTCTCCGCCACCTCGGCGTGGTGCGCGCGCGCTGCCGCCCCGACCGGAATCCGCGGGTCGAGCCTCTCGAACGCGGACGCGCCGGTCTGCACCGACAACTCCACCCACAGATCTCCGTGGTTGCGAAGCTGATCGGCCACGTCCCGACAGGTACCGGCTCCCGAGCGGCCGCCGACGTGGACCTGGATGTTGCCCCGATGAACGGCGACCCCCGTTTCGAGCCAGTTGCACAGCTCGGTGCCTCCGGTCTCCTCCTCGAAGACCGCCGCGCGGATGTTGTACGTACCGGCGGCGGCCGGCGCGCCCGAGGACGTCTCGAGGTGACCGGTGATCACGACACCGTCGGGCACCGCCACCGCCTCCGAGGATCGCGTCGCCAACAGCGCCAGTCCGCCGGTTGCCGCCGCCAGGGAGACCGCCCAGACGATCCAACGATCGAGAACAGAATGCTTGAACCAGGCCGTCATCGGATCCTCCAAAGCTACCGCTTCCGGCAGAAGACGACGCTCGCCGCGGGCGGCCGCGCCGCATGGGTGTGATTGCCGACCGTCGCGATCGAATGAGCATGCTCGCCGGCGGCCGCGATGCCGTGGCTGTGGCCTCCGGCGGTCTGCACGTTGCCGACGTTCACCCGCTCGCAGGCGCCCGGGTTGGCGCCGTCGATCCATCTGACGCACTGGAGATTCCAGTTGTAGTCCGCCTGTCCCCCGCAGAAAGAGAAGGCGTGGGAGTGATCCCCGGTATGGTTCGTGGAGTGACCGTGGCTGCCGACCGACCCGAGCGCGTGGGTGTGGTCCCCCGCCGCCGCAGTGGTCTCGGATCCCCCGAAGCCTCCCGCCACGGCGGCGCCGCGCGGGATCCGGCCGTCCATTTCGGGAACGCGATCCCACCCCACGGGACAGTCACGGTTGAACATCGCCACCATCCCGCTCGGGACAAGTTGCAGTGCCAGCCGATCCCCGGCCCGCTCCGCGTATTCCGCGTGCAGGGCCCGGAAGGTCGCCTCCACCGGCAGTCGGGGGCGAAGCGCCAGGAACGACCCGTCGGTGTCCTGGATCGCCGTCTCGACCCAGATGTCCGACGTGCCGCGCAGCATCGCCTGGACCCCGCTGCAGGTGCCGCTGCCGCTCGCACCCCCGACCTCGACCTGGAACCGGCCGTTGCGGACGGCGACCGTCGTCTCGGTCCAGCGGCACAGCTCGGTGCCGGCCGTCGGGTCGTCGAAGAACGCGAGGCGGACGGCGTAGGTGCCGCCGGGGGCCGGGGCGCCGTCCTGGCCGGTGAGCAGTCCGCGGTAGACGAGCCGGTCGGGGACGTCCGCTGCACTCGTGGGCGCGGCCCGCAGCAGCAGGAGCGCCAGCCCGCCGACCAGTGCCGTTGCGACGACGAGCGCCCAGCCGGAACGACCTCGAAGAACGGTTCGGAGCTTCTGGGTCATCGCGTGATCCTCCCGTCCCTACTGCACCAGGGTGGTGGTGAAGCGGAACGACGCGGAGGCCGCGCCGCCCGCGGGCGGCGCGGTCCCCTCGGTCCCGTCGTCGGTCAGGCAGAACGAGTCGGAGGAAGCGAGGCAGCCGTCGGAATCGGCCACGGCCGCCATCCCCGGGTTGAACGCGGACATGCAGAGACACGAGTGGTCGAGCCGGCAGGCCTGGGGCACCCCGGCGCCGCCGCAGTCGAAGGCGCAGCTCCCCGGGCCGCCGTCGGTGACCTCCGGCGCGCAACCGCGCGCGCAGCTGTTGAGGCCGCCCGCGGTGTTGCAGTACTGGCCCGGCTCGCAGGCGGCGTGGCCGCCGACGGTGCAATCGGCGCCCGTGCAGATGCCGGAGCGGCAGTTCGGCGTGGCGCCGCCGCGGATCGCGGCGCAGTAGCTGTCGCCTCCGCGGGTCTCGCAGGGCACGCAGCGCCCGATCAGATCGCAGGCGCCGAAGCCGGGACGGGTGCAGGTGTCCGGGTCCGCGCCCGGGGTGCACTCCCGGACGACGCACCCGCCGGTCGTCGCGTTGCATAGCGGCCGCTCGTCGCCGTAACGGGTCGTGCAGTAGAGGTCCGGCGTGGCGAACGAGCCGCACGAGATGCACCGCCCGTCGTCGCTGCACTCCTGCCGGTCGTCCGGGCAGCGCGTGACGTCCCATGGGTCGACCGTGCACTCGACCGCGATGCACGCGCCGTCCGAACCGCACAGCGGCGTCGACGGGCGGTGCTCGACGCACCAGGGGTCGCCCCCCAGGTCGCCCGCGCCGCATCCGTGGCACGCGCCCGACTCGCAGATCGGCCGCGGCGCCGAGCAGTCGGCGTCCGTCGTGCAGGCGCCGACGCACAATCGCGTCTCGGGGTCGCAACGTGGCGTCGGCTCCTCGCAGTCGGCGTTGGAGGCGCAGCCCACCTCGCACCGCCGCATGTCGCCCGGGCCGACGTCCCCGCACCGGTTCGGCGGGTCGCCGCACTGCGCGTGCGTCTCGCACGACACGCAGCGGTTGTCCGGGCTGCACACCAGCCCCGCCAGCGGTCCGGTGCAATCGCTGTTGATCCGGCACTGCACCGGCTGACTCGTGGAGTCGCCGCAACCGCCCGCGACTGCCCCGAGCAGCGCCGCCGCGAGCGCGATCAGCCACCTGCTTCGCATCCTCGCCTCCCTCTTCCTCCGACCGGCGGGCGCGGGGCCCGCCGGAATCCGAACGTCCGTTATTCAGAACCGGCCGCCGAGCGTGAGCACCGCGCCGCCCGCGCAGGGCGCCAGGCCCGCGGTGGAGACACCCGGCTCGGCCTGCTCCCGGTAGTAGTCCGGGTCGTCGCCGGTCAGCAGCAGCACGGTCCCGGTCACCACCGCGGCGGCGCCCAGGCCCACCAGCACCCACCCGCCGATCTCGACGCCCAGCGCCCGGTCGCGGTCCGACTGCAGCCGGTCGCGGTCCTCGTACCCGCCCGAGTAGATCGTGAACCTGCTCTGGTCGCCCCACGGATCACAATCGGAATCGGCCCCGACGCGGGTGCACCAGTCGGCGATCCCCGCCTGCAGATCGTCGTCGAGCGACACGCCCCAGCCGAGCAGGCCGCCGCCGCCGCCGGCCAGCGCGACGCCGGCACCGAGCGTGCTCCAACCGGCGATCGACCAGGCCCGCGCGTCGCGCTCGTACGCCTCCAGCGTCTCGGGGGTCGGCCACGGTAGCGCGCGCAGCGTCTCGTGCGCGCCCGCCGCGACCTCCACCCGCCGCCGCCACGGCAGGTAGCCCTCGCGCAGCACCTCGACCACGTGCGGCCCGGCCGGCACCACCAGGCCCGTCGTCGCGAGCTGCGGCAGCGGCGCCCCGTTGAGCCGCACGTCTCCCGCCTCGCCGTCGACCGTCACCCGCAGGAAGCCCGACGCGTCGGGTTCGAGCGCGGCGGCGAGCGCCAGCGTCGCCTCGACCTCGACGGTCCCGCCCGGCTCCACCACGACCTCGGTCTCGAACGGCTCGAAGCCGGGACGGGTCACGCGGACCCGCCGACGCCCCGCGGCCACCCGCTCCGCCAGATCGGCAGGCGCGCCGTCGATCTCCACGCGCGCCTCGGGCACGACGGTGCGAACGACGAGGGTGCCGGCGGTGTCCTGCGTCGGCTCCGGCGGCCCCGGGACCAGCGTCAGCACCGTTACGGCGTCCTGGCCGGCCACGACCGTCGCCTCCTGGCGCGCGGTCCGGTAGCCGTCCAGCACCGCCTCGACGACGTGCGGCCCGACCGACAACTCGAGCGGTCCGGGGAGCGGACTGCGCCCCACGCCGCGGCCGTCGACCCGGACCTCTGCTCCGTCGAGCGACACGCTCACCGACAGGTTGCCCAGGAGCGAGCGCACCTCGGCGTAGGCCGCCTCGACCCGCTCGCGCTCTTCCGCCGGCGCGGCGTCGCCGTATTCGGTCAGCCAACGCCGGAACAGCAGGGCCGCGGGACCGTAGCGATACAGCGCCTTGTGGCACATCGCGCCGTTGAACAGCGCGGAACGCGTGGGATACAGCTCGAGCGACCGGGTGAACTCGACCAGCGCCGCCTCCCAGTTCTCGTGCCCCATCAGCGTCACGCCCCGCTCGAAGTGCGCCTGGGCCTCCGCCCGAGCCGTGTCCCGGGAGCCTTCGACGTGCTGGGCGGACACGAAGGGAGTCCACGACACCGCGGCCAACGCGAGGCAGACGGCAATCGTGCACGTCGGTACGCCGCGAAGGCCTTGCCCGCCGAGACGGCGGGCGCTGCGCAAGCTACGGCAAGCGTCGGGGGAAGCTACGCCGACGGTTGATGGTTGCTGCTGTTGCGCAACCGCAGAACGCTGCCGAACATGCCCTGGCTCCAACGACGCACAGCTTGCTACCCCCGAACAACCATGAACCGCGGCCATCCTATCGATGGCCTCGTCGACGGATGATTACCACAACGAACGGTTGAAAGCTAGACATGACTTCGTCCGCCCGGACCGCCGGCTGCCGTTCGGCGCGATCACGCGATCAAGGGGTGGGGCTGATCCACTTTCGCGGACACCGTACTGCCTGGGGGGAGGCAAAGGGGTTCACGATGCCGAAGACCCATGCACCGTATCCGCAGGAGTACCGGAGACGGATGGCCGATCTGGCACGGGCAGGCCGTTCTGCCGTTTCGACCGTGGAGGCCGGGTGGGCGGATGGCTCGGCGGAAACCAAGCCGGCGTCGAGTTCTCCACGCTCTCAGCGGTCGGCCGCCCTCGGCGCCGGGGTCGCCTCAGCCGATCCAGAGGCCTTCGAGGCGGACGTCGAGGCCGTCGGGGGAGCGGTGGAGGTAGTTGACGAGGCCGCTGTGGCGCCACTGGAGCATGCACATGCGGGGTTGGAAGAAGTAGCGCATGCCGATCCGGATCTCGCAGCGTGCCTGGCGGACGCGGCCCTCGTAGCCCTCGGCGATGTAGTAACCGAGGTCCTTGTAGCCGTGCTGGCGGGGTTGGAGCGGGCCGGTGACGCACCAGGCGAGGACGCCGGTGCGCGGATCGACCTCGACGGCGACGCCGCAGTGGGTGATCGGGCAGCCGCAGGACATGCCGAGGGGTCGTCCGATCAGGACGTCGCCGACGCGGATCTCCAGCTCGCGGGTGAGAAGGGGGTTGTGGGGGAGGATGATCTCCCGGGGGCCGGGGTCGTCGGGGAAGTGTTCGAGGTAGAAGTCGAACTCGCGGCCGAGGTGATCGCGCCACGGGACCTGGTCGGATGCGGTGGCGAAAGACGCGAGGGCGCCGGGGCAGGAGCCGCAGGCGGGCGCCGGCGCGGGGTCCGGTGCGCCGGTGGACCCGGAGCCGCGGTGGGCGGGGGAGAGCGTGTCGGGGGCGAGATGGATGCAGCGTTCGAGGAGTCCGGGTTCGGCGGGGAGTCGGGCGGCCAGCTCGGCGCAGGAGCGGAAGCCGCAGAGGCCGCAATCGGTTCCGGGCAGTCGGACTTCGTCGGGTCGTTTCATCGTCGCACCTCACTCGCCGCGGTAGAAGGCCTGGTTCTCCAGGGGCCGGACGACGCCGAAGTGGTTTTTCCAGCCGATGTCCTTCTTGCCGACGCAGATCGTGCAGGTGCCGACGGGGGGGTTGCCGCGGAGCCGGAGGGGCTGCCGGATCTCGGGGGAGCGTTCGACGCGGCGCGCGACGGGGTCGATCCCGATGCCGTGCAGCGCGTCGGCCTCGGCGACGGCGACCCCCGGGGCGGCCTCGAGGATCCGGGCGCGGAACACCTCGCGTTCGGCCTGCGAGACGCGGTCGATCTTGGTGACGACGCAGACGTCGGCGAGGGAGAGCATCGGTCCGATCTTGCGGGGCAGGTTCATGCCGGAGGTGGCTTCGAGGACGACGAGGCCGACGCCGCCATCGACGTAGGGGGAGCAGCGGAGGCAAAGGCCCGCGGTCTCGACGAGCAGGGCGTCGAGGCGTTCGCGGTGGGCCCAGTCGAGGGCGTCGCCGAGGACGAGGACGTGGCAGTGGTCGGGGCACAGTTCGCCGGAGTAGACCTTGCGGGCCGGCATCCCGAACTCCTCGCGGAACCGTTGGTCCTCGTCGGCGAACTGGACATCGACCTTGAGGTAGCCGAGCCGGCGGTCGTCGCGCGCGATGCGGCGCGCGATCTGCCGCAGCACGGTCGTCTTGCCGCTGGTCGGCGGCCCCGCGCAGATCACCAGTTTCATCGCGATCACCTCCTTCACCCGCCGATCAGGCGAGGTATCCCAGCGCCCGCAGGCGCTCTTCGAGCATGCCGAGGCCGAGGCGCCGGCCCTGACGGATCTGTTGGCGGAACTCGAGCAGCAGGTCGTCGAGCTTGCGGATCTCGTCCGCGACCTTGCGCTCCTCGTCGTTGATCTCGATCACCTCCTGCATGGCGCCGGCGCGCAGGACGATGCGGAAGTCGGAGAGCAGGGCGATCCGCGGGTCGTGGGTGACGAAGAGGAAGATCTTCTCGTAGCGACGGAGCAACTCGAGCGCCCGGGTGCGGTGGATGCCGGCGTTCTCGATCTCGTCGAGGAGGATGATCGGCGACTGCCCGATGACGACGGCGTCGGCGATCAGCAGCGCGCGGGTCTGTCCCCCGGACAACTCCGTCATCGCACTCGATTCGATCAGCGGCTCGCCGGTGAGCTGGTTGGCGAAGTCGAGCGTTTCGCGGACGGCGGGGTCGATCCGCGCGGAGCCGCGGACGCGGGCGTGCGTCTCCAGGAACGTCCGCACCGGGAGGTCGGAGAGGAAGTTGGTGTGCTGCGAGATGAGGGCGACGGGGTTCCGCGAGGGGTCGAGCAGCGCGTCCTCCGGCGGCGGCTCGTCGTTGATCAGGATCCGCCGGCCGGTCGGGGTGTTGTCGTCGGCGAACAGCTCGATGTCGTTGATCAGCGTCGTCTTGCCGCAGCCGGTCGGACCGACGATGCTGACGACCCGGCCCATCGTCAGGTCCACCTGCCGCACCGGCTCGGGCCGCCCGTCCTTGCCCCGTCCGCCGAGAATCGTGAGCTTCCGGATCTCCATTCTTGACCTCCGTCCTCCGTACTCCTATCGGAGTACCATAAGGCTACAATCAGAGTACAAGCGGAGTCAAGTTGCCGGAGGACGCGGCGCGAGGCGTGTGCCGTCCCGCGCGCCGGAAGGCGGGTCCGGGGAGGCCGTCAGGGCGGCCGCGCAGTGGCCGGCGTTCCCGCGCGCCGGAAGGCGGACCCGCCGCCGTGCGGCGGATCCGCGGAGGAGGCGTGACGCTTCCGGTCGGGCGCGGGGAGAACGCCGCAGGGCGCGTGCGACGCTGCCGATCGGGCGCGGGGAGAACGGTACGGGGTCTCGGGTCCGGCGGGTCGGATCAGACGGGTCGGATCAGATGTAGCCGAGGTCGTGCAGGCGTTTGCGGATGATCTCGATCTCGGCCTGCGTGAGTCCGGAGGAGTCCCGGGCGTCCCGGGCGTCCAGGGCGGCTGGGACCGGTCGGGTCGCGCGGGAGGGGCGGCCTTTCGGCTTGAGGCCGGAGGTGAGGTCGCGCAGGACGTAGACGACGAACTCGTTGACGCTGGAGAAGCCGGTGCCCTGGATCGACTGCTTGAGGTTGTCGTAGAGCGGCCGCGGGATCTTGAGCGTGACCTTGTCGGCGGGCATCGGGGCGACTCTAGGAGGCGGTGCCGGCGCGGTCAAGTCGGGCCGCGTCGTGCGGACGGAACAGGGTGGATGGGACGAGCGGGAGCGAGAGCGCGAGCTCGAGCGCGAGCACGATCACGTCCATGACCACGATCACGTCCACGACCACGACCACGATCACGATCACGTCCACGATCACGATGATGATGATGGGAGGTGGTGCCGGGGACCGGGGGGCAAGGGAGGGGACGTGCGGGCGGCGACGGGGCGCGGCGGGTCAGAGGTAGCCGAGCTTCTCGAGGCGGTCCTTGATCTTGGCCTCTTCCTCGGCGGAGTAGACGTTGCCGCCGGCGGCGACGTAGCCGTTGTCGAGGAGCGCCTGGCGGACCTTGGCGACGACCGCGGCGGGAGTCTCGCCCGCCGCCGCCTCGACTTCGGGGTAGTGGGGGGTCTCGTAGCCGTCGGGCATCGTGCCGTGGACGAGCACCTCGATGAAGTTGCCGACCTGGGCGCGAACGTCGTCGCGGACCTGGCGGCGGGGCGAGGCGGAGACGGCGACGAGGGCGCAGCCGTTGCGGGCGAGGAGGTGGCCGAGCCAGCCGAGGCGGCGGACGACGACGTCGCGGAAGTCGGCGCCGCGCGGCTCGTTCGCGCACAGCCTGTCCTCCACCAGCTCGGCGGTCAGGACGTCCACCGAGTCGGCGGTGCCGGCGAGGCCGACGCGGAGGGCGTCGGCCAAGGCGTCCATGCGGGCGCGGTCTCCGGTGAGCCAGACGACGTAGCCGGTCATGTCTCGGGATCCCTCCTTCCGCCGGCGGCGTCGCCGGCGACCCGGTCGAGGATGCTGCGTCCGCCCATCGTCGCGGGCGGGGGCACGTCGAGCAGTTGCAGGACGGTGCGGGCCACGTCGCGCACCTCGGCTCCTTCGAGGCGGCCGTGGGCGGGGATGCCGGGTCCGGCGGCGACGAGGATGCCGTCCCAGGCGTGGTTGGCGTCGTCGGGCCCGGTGTCGTTCTCGAAGGTGTGGACCCGCCCGTGTCCGACCGAGCCGACGCTGCGCCAGGCCAGGTTGCCGAACAGCACGATCAGGTCGGGCGGAGTGCCGTGGACGACCGGATAGATATCGGCGGGCCGGTAGGCGACGGTGCCGATCGGCTTCCCGTTCTCGTCGGGGATCGCCTCGAGCATCGCCTGGAGGGCGCGGCACTCGGTGTCGACCTGGTCGGGCGGGATGATCCCCTGCGGGTCGCGGCCTTGGACGTTGAGGAACACGCGGGCGTAGTAGCCGCCCTCGCCCCAGGCCTTGGTCTTCGACCAGTCGATCTCCAGCTTCTTGAACGGCGTCGGCCGGTCCGGGACGGTGCGGAGCGCGAGGTAGCCGTGCTGGAGCAGCCATTCGTTGACGCAGATCCCGCCCTGCATCGTGCGCGCGCCGTGGTCGGAAACCACGACCACGGCGGTGTCGGGGTCGGCGTACTCCAGGAGCGTGCCGATCTCGCGGTCGAGGTAGGCGTAGTACTCGCGGCCCGCGTGTTCCAGCGGGTTGCCGGGGACGTACTGGCGGTGGTCCGGGTTGAAGTACTTCCAGAACCCGTGGTGCAGCCGGTCGGTCCCCATGTCGACCATCATGAAGAAGTCCCAGTCCTCGCGGGACAGCATGTGCCGGGCCATCGCGAAGTGCTGGCGGCTCATCGCGTAGACCGACTGGAGCAGGCGCTGCTTGTCGTCGGTGCGGAAGTCGGGGACATCGACGATGTAGGGGCCGAAGGCCGCCTCGAGGGTCGCCTTGAGTTCCGGCGGCCGGGCCCACTCGGACTCGGGCCCCGGGGTGAGGAAGCAGGTGACCATCGAGCCCTTGAGGCTGGCGGCGGCCGGGTAGGTCTGCGGGACGAACAGCACGGTCGAGGTGCGGCCGGCGTCGCCCAGGATGTCCCACAGGCGGGGGACGCGCACCGACTTCGACGTCGCGAAGTCCATCTCGTAGGTGGCGTAGCTCTTGCGGTTGCGGAAGCCGTAGATGCCCAGCTCGCCCGGGTCGGACCCGGACACCATGCAGGTCCACGCGGGGACGGTGATCGGGGGGATCGTCGAGCGGAGCGGACCCCAGACGCCCCGCTTCCGCAGGCGCCGGAGGTTGGGCATCACGCCGGCGAAACGATCGAACGCGAGGCTGGGCTCCGCGCAATCGAGCCCGATGACCATCACCCTCCGCCTGCCCATCGCCCGCACCTCGTTTCCACCCCGAGTCGCGGGGCGAGCATAGCGTCTGAGTCGGGGAGGTCAAGAAGAGGAGTGGAAGAGTGGGAGTTGAAGAGTGGAAGGGTGGAAGGGTGGAAGAGGATGGGCGCGCGGTTAGGGCGTGCCGGGCGGCCCGTCGAGCAGCCGATCGACCCGCGCGATCTGCTCGCGCAGGTCCTGGACCTGGTGTTGCCAGTACTGGAGCGTGCCGAACTGCGACCAGGTGCGGGGGAAGATCGGGTCGTGCCAGCGGCGGGCGATCCAGGTGGCGTAGTGGATGTAGCGCAGGGCCCGCAGCGGTTCGACGAGCCGCAACCAGCCGGGGTGGAAGTCGCGGAAGCCGGTGTAGGCCTCGAGGAGCCGGTCGCGCTGGCGGCGCCCCTCGTCGTCGGCGGCGGGGACGAGCATCCAGACGTCCTGGACGGCGGGACCGACGAGGGTGTCGTCGAAGTCGAGGAAGGTGGGGCCGCGGGGGGTCCAGAGCAGGTTGCCGAGGTGGCAGTCGCCGTGGATCCGGTGGACCGGCACCCCCGCGAACAGCGGCTCGATCCGTTGCAGGAGCGCCTCGACGGTCGCGGCGTACGCCGCCCGCGCCTCGGGATGGATCGCGTCGGTCTCGAGAAGCAGGCGCAGGTTGTCGCGGCCGTAGGTGGTCGGGGTGAGCCGCGGGCGCGCGGGGGCGTTGCGGCGCGCGCCGACATTGTGGATCCGGGCCAGCAGGCGCCCCAGCACGGCGAGCTGCTCGTCGTCGAGTTCCTGCGGCGCGCGGCCGCCGACGCGGGGGAACAGGGCGAACCGGATGCCGGCGACCTCGCCGAGGGTCTCGCCGGGGGCGAGTTCGAGCGGCCGGGCGACGGGGACCTCCTCGGCGTCGAGTTCCGCCAGGAAGGCATGCTCGGCCAGGATCGCCTCGCGGCTCCAGCGCCCGGGGCGGTAGAACTTGCCGACGACCCACGAGCGATCCTCCAGCTCGAACTGCCAGACGCGGTTCTCGTAGCTGTTGAGCACCAGGAACCGGCCGGTGCAGCGGCGTCCGCCCGCCTCGACGGCGTCGAGGACCTGTTCCGGGGTCAGATGGTTGAACAACCCGGCGAGGGGGTGTCGGGCGAACGGGTCGGTCATCGGGTCCTCCGCGCGTCGGCGCGCCCCGGGCTTGTAGCGGGCGGGGGCGGGCGGGTCAATGCGGCGCAAGGGCGGCCACGACCGCGACCACGGCAACAGGTCGGGGACCGGTGGTCCTCTGGCCCCGGCGTGGCGGCTGACGTAGGATGTCGGGATGAAAGGGGAGCGCCATGCACGGCTGTCGGGGATGCGGGGTGCTGTTGGGGCTGGCGGCCTGTCTCGCCGCCTGTGCGACCGGTGGTACGGTGCTCGACGACCAGCCGGTCGATGCCGCGGCCGACGCGGACGCCGACGCGGGCGTCGAGACGGGGGCGGACGGGGACGCGGACGGCGGCCGCGAGGCGGACGGGGCGGACGACGGGGGCGCGGCCTGCCCGCCCGGGCGCGTGTTGTGCGGCGCCGAGTGCGTCGACGTGACGTCCGACCCGCGGCACTGCGGGGGGTGCGGGTTGAGCTGTCCGAGCGGTCTGGTGTGCAACGAGGGGGCGTGCGCCTCGGCGTGTTCGGGGATCCTCACCCTGTGCGACGGCGCCTGCGTGGACATCGGGAACAACCCGGACCACTGCGGGGGGTGCGGCCGCGCCTGTGCGGACGGACTCAACGCCGACGCGGCGTGTCTGGACGGGACCTGCGGTCTGGCGTGCCGGTCCGGTTGGCGGGACCTGGACGGTCTCCCGGGGTGCGAATACGCGTGCACGTTCGTGTCGGCGGACGAGTCGTGCAACGGGGCGGACGACGACTGCGACGGGACGGTGGACGAGGGGTTCGCGTGTCCGGCGGGGACGCCGACGGCGTGCACGACGACCTGCGGGACGGCCGGCACGGGGCCGTGCACGCCGGCGTGCGAGCCGCCGTCGGGGGCCGCGTGCGCGGCGCCGGCGGAGAGCTGCAACGGGGTGGACGACGACTGCGACGGGACGCCCGACGACGGCTTCGCCTGCGCGCTCGGGGCGGACGAGGCCTGCACCACCGGGTCGGGGGCGCCGGGCCGGCGGCACTGCGTGTCCGGGTGCACGTGGGGGGTCTGTTCGGCGACGGGCGAGGCGTGCAACGGGGTCGACGACGACGGGGACGGGCTGTGCGACGAGGACTTCGACTGCTGTCGCGGCGCGGCCGGGGTGTGCACGACGAGCTGCGGGACGACCGGGACGCGGGTCTGTTCGAGCGCGTGCGCGTGGAGCGCGTGCGCGGCGCCGGCGGAGAGCTGCAACGGGGTGGACGACGACTGCGACGGGCTGCGCGACGAGGGGTTCGAGTGCGTGATGGGGCAGTCGGGGACGTGCGCGACGGGTTGCGGAACCACGGGCAGCCGGACCTGCTCGGCCGCCTGCACCTGGGGCGCCTGCGCGCCGCCGGCGGAAACGTGCAACGGGCACGACGACGACTGCGACACGAGCTGCGACGAGGGGTTCGGCTGCTGCATGGGAAGCACGCGGGCCTGCACGACGAGCTGCGGGACGGCGGGCACGCAGACCTGCCAGTCGGGGAGCTGCGCGTGGAGCGCGTGCGCGGCGCCGGCGGAGACGTGCAATGCCGCCGACGACGACTGCGACGGGCAGTGCGACGAAGGGTGCCGGCATCCCGTGCACCGCTCGAACAACGGCACCGACCACTTCTACACGCCGGACGCGGCGGAGGCGGCCTGCTGCGGCTACACCGTCGAGAACTACAACTACTACTACCTGTACGACGACCGCGTCGGGGCGACGACCGAGTTCTGGCGCTGCTGGAGCGCCTCGGAGAGCGACCACTTCTACACCACGGCGCGTTCCTGCGAGGGGTCGCCGGTCTACGTCGAGGAGTTCAGCATCGGGTTCATCGGGACCTCGAGCTTCTGCGGCGCGACGCCGCTGTACCGGCTGGCCGGGCCGGGGGATCACTTCTACACGACGAGCGCCGCGGAGCGGGACGCGGCGGCGGCCGGCGGCTGGATCTACGAGGGGGTCGCCGGGTACGTCTGGACCTACTGAACGGCGAGGCGCGGCGGCCGACGGCCGCGCCATGGGAAAGGGGAGCGTCGCGACTGGAGCTACAGCCGGCCATGACCGGAGTCGCGGCCGGCTGCGACTGGGAACGGTCCCGGGCGATGCGGGGAGGCGTGTTTCCGCGCGTCGACGAGCGGGCTCGCGGCGATGGAGGCGGGTCCCGGGCGGGGCCGACGAGGGCGCGGGGGAACGCCGGCGATGGCGCGGTGGAGCGCCGACGAGGGCGCGGGGGAACGCCGGCGGTCGGCTTGACAGATCGTGCGGGGGCCGCCCACAGTTGGGAAGGACCGCGCGGCGCGGGGCAGGCCGCGGGTGGGGAGGCGACATGGCGCGAGGACGACGAGGCGTGGCGTTCGGGGCGGGTGCGGCGCTGTTCTTCCTGGCGGTGCCGGCGCGGGCCGAGTATCCGAACATCACCTGGGACGCCGGGAACCCGCCGGTCTACGTGCACTCGACCGACCCGCTGGCGCGCACCTGGAGTTGGACGTGCGACGACCCGAGCAACCAGTGGCCGTTGCAGCAGCGGTGCCGGGTGTACGACCTGACGGCGGGCGACCCCGGGTCGGGTCGCGAGGTGCTGGTGGTCGATGCGGATTGCGGGACGGCGGCGACGGACCCGTCGACGGTGACGTACGTCTACGACGTGGCGGGTGCGGCGCTGGCGACCGACCATCGGTACGCCTACGCCGCGTACTGCCGCGACAGCGCGGGGTACTCGTTCCTGTCCTGGCGCTGGTTCTGGTACGACGCGTCGCCGCCGGCGGCGGCGATCGTCGCGGGGCCGGCGAGTCCCCATGGGGCACGGAGCGCCGACTTCGGCTTCACCTGCGACGATACGTCGTTCCGCTACGCGTGGGGGACGTCGGGCTACGTGCCGTACTGCCGGTTGTTCTGCGCGTTGTACGACGACGCGACCGGCGCGGCGATCCACGTGCCCGCCCCGTGCGCCGTGCCGCGCGTCGAGGACGCCGCGACGGTGGCGACGCAGACGTACACCGGCCTGGTCAACGGCCGCTACCGGTTCGAGGTCTACGGGCGGGACGCGCTGGGGCTGACCGGCGCGACCGCATCGCTCGTCTTCACCGTCGAACTGCCCGACCGCGACGCCGACACGGTGCCCGACGACGTCGACAACTGTCCCGACGTCGCCAACCCCGGCCAGGAGAACGCCGACGGCGACGCGATGGGCGACGCGTGCGACACGGACGACGGCGACGGCGACGGCTTCTACGACGTGCTCGACAACTGCCCCGACGTCGCCAACCCGGACCAGCTCGATACGGACGGCGACGGGGCGGGGGACGCGTGCGACGCGGACGACGACGGGGACGGGGTGCCGGACGCGACCGACAACTGCGACCTGGCGCCGAACCCCGGCCAGGAGGACGCCGACGGGGACGGGGAGGGGGACGCCTGCGACGGCTACGGCGACGGCGACGGCGTCCCGGACTCCCGCGACAACTGCCTCGGCGTGCGCAACCCGGACCAGCGGGACACCGACGGGGACGGGGAGGGGGACGCGTGCGACGAGGACGACGACGGGGACGGCGTCCCGGACCTCGAGGACAACTGTCCGCTGGTGTCGAACCCCGACCAGGACGACGAGGACGGGGACGGGGTGGGGGATGCGTGCACGGGCGACACGGACGGGGACGGCCGGCGCGATTCCCAGGACAACTGTCCGCTGGACGCCAACCCGGACCAGCTCGACACGGACGGCGACGGGGCGGGGGACGCCTGCGACGGCGACGACGACGGGGACGGGGTGGAGGACGGCGACGACAACTGCGCGCTGGTGCCGAACCCGGACCAGCAGGACATCGACATGGACGGGCGCGGCACGGCGTGCGACGACGAGGAGTACGACTGGCAGTACAACACCGGTTCGGGGAGCGGCTGCGGTTGTCGCGCGGCGGGCTCCGGAACCGGCGCGTTGCTGGCGATCGGGGTCCTGTTCGGGATGGCGGCGGCGACGCGGGCGGCGGGCCGCCGGCGGCGGCGGGACGGGTGAGCGGCCCGAGGAGGCGGGAAGCGTCGGGCCGCGGATGCCGGCGCGGCCGTCTTCCGTCCGGGCAGCTGTGGGGGCGGGGCGGCCGGGTTCCGGAGGACGGTGTCTACGGCGGGGGCGGGAAGCAGCCGGACGTTTCGCAGCCGGGGGTTTCGGCGCAGCAGGGGGTGCGGCAGAAGCGGCACGCCCCGCCGGGCACGCCGCACTCGCCGCAGCACGAGAGCCCCGGCCGGCAACTCGAGCCTTCCGCGCCCGCGCCGTTGCACTCCGCGCCTTCCCCGCCGAAGTAGCAATCGGCGTCGGGCGCGCATCCTTCGGCGGTGAAGTTGGCGCCGGGTCCGCAGTCGCAGCCGGGCATCACGCACGGTTCCATGGTGTTGGGCCGGCCGCAATGGTAGTGCCCGCAGGAGCATCCCGGGTCGCCGGCCTCGCAGGTGTGCCACGTCCCGCCGGTGGACTCGCACAGATCGACGCCCCACTCGGGGGAGCAGGCCGCATCGACGCGGCAGCCGGCGCCGCGGACGAAGTTGCGGGCAGGCCCGCAGTCGCAGGAATCGACGCACGCCTCGCAGTCGCCCGGGTGGCCGCAGTGGAAGCCGCAGACGCACTCGGCGGCGGGGTGCCAGGTGCCGCGGGTGGCGAGGCACAGGTCGCGTTCGGTGCATGACGGGTCGGGGGCGCAGCCGGCGTCGGGGACGAAGGTCTGTCCCGCGGGGCAGAGGCAGTCGGCGATCGGCCGGAAGCAGTCGGCCTCGCGCGGGCCGCCGCAGGCGAAGCCGCAGCCGCCGAACGGTTCGGGGAACCAGCGGCCGCCGGTGGCGTTGCAGCGGGCGGCGGGGCAGGTCTGGTGGAACGCCTCGCATTCCTCGAGCGAGGCGAAGGGGGCGGCGCAACCGGCGCCGCGGCAGCGGCAGCCCCGCAGTTCGAAGCAGGCGCGGCCGTCCCAGAAGGCGCCGAGGTAGGCTTCCACGGCGCAATCGATGCACAGGTCGTCGGAGACCGCCTGGGGTTCGCAGTCGTTGGGGTAGCAGGCGCGGCGGTCGGCGACGCAGTCGGCGACGGTGTCATAGAGGCGGCCGCAGTCGGCGCCGGCGCAGTTGCAGCCCGAGCCGAGCGGCATGCAGTGTTCGCCGTTCCACAGGACGCCGTCGAGGACGGCCGCGCAGGGGCCCTCGGGGCGGGCGTCCTGCGGGCGGCAGAGTTCGGCGACGTCGCCGGGCATCTCGTCCGCGGCGGCATCGTCCGGGCGGTCGGCGGGGGCGTCGCCGGGTCCGGGGTCCGCCGCGGCGTCCTCGACGGCGACGTCGGCGGCGTCGCCTTCGAGGGTGGTGGCGCTGTTGCAGGCGGCGAGGGTCAGGGCGGCGATCCACAGGCGGCGCGGGTGGAGCATCGGTCACCTCCGGCGGTCCGATCATGCAACGTCCGTTCCCGGACGTCACGGATTCGATGCGGTGGGCGCAGCGCCCCGAGATCGCGGGAGGATCGGCCTCCGTCGCGCCCGCCGGGTCGGAGCGGAGCCGTGCGGCGCGCGGCACGGATCGGCACGCGGGGTGGCCGCGGCGCCGTGCGGCGCCGGTCGCGGTACGTCAGGAGCCCGGTCGCCTCGGTGTCTCGGCGCGCTCCTGGAGTTTCTCGCCGACGATGCCGCCGCCGTAGCCGAGGGCGGCGAGGAGGGCGAAGACGACGAGGGTGACGACGATGCCGGACGGGCCGGCGATCGAGCCGGAGTCCGAGGCGACGGAGAGCCCGGCGTTGATCGCGGCGGCGACGACGGCGGCGATCGCCGGCTCGCGCACGGTGTACCCTTTCGAGAAGCGGCCGACGATCATGCCGACGACGAAGTAGACGGCGGCTCCGATCAGGAAGAGAACGCCCAGCGCACCGTAGGGGCTCGGGTCCTTCGTCTCGAGGACCATCTTGCGGAGGATCAGCGGGGCGACGGAGAGGTTGACGACGATCTGGATCAGCAGGATCAGGCCGACGCCGGCGGCGACCCAGCCCCACGAGATCTTCCCGGCGCCGGCCACCCGGACCGGCTCCTCGTCGGGCGGGGGCGCGATCGCCTTGCCGCATTGCCGGCAGAAGCCGGACCCCGGGGGATTCTCCGCTCCGCATGCCGTGCACTTCAATCCGACGGTCATCCTTCACCTCCCGTTCTTCGCCGGTTGCGAACCCGATGGATCTACCACGGACGGTGGGCGTGCATCCACCGCCGGGAGGCTTGCATCCTCCGGTTCTCGGCGGGATGGGGGTGGGGGAGGAGGGGCGAGCGCGATCACGAGCGCGATCACGAGCGCGATCACGTCCACGATCACGATCACGATCACGTCCACGATCACGTCCACGATCACGTCCACGATCACGATCACGTCCACGATCACGATCACGTCCACGATCACGATCACGTCTACGAGCGCTTCCGCGTTGTTTCGCTGTCGTCCGGCCACCGGGCTCCGACAGGTGGAGTACGGCCAGCAGGGGCGGCGGGTCGCGGGGTCCGGGGGGTCGCTACATCATACAGAGGATGCGCCGGGGGTCGCAGAGGCCGGTGCCGTCCAGGTGGCAGCACTGGTTCAGGCAGTCGGCGTTGGTCGTGCAGTCGGGGATGCATGCCGAAACGCTCGCGCCGACGCTCTCGCAGCGCGTTCCGGCGCGGCAGTCGTCGGCGCTCGTGTCGCACGGCCGGAAGCAGAAACCGGTGAACAGGCCGCCGCCGGTGCACTGGAGGTCGTCCGGGCACGGGTCGAACGGGCCGCACTCCTCGGCGCACAGGCCGTGCGGGTAGCCGACCAGCGACTCGGCGAGACAGAAGCCGCCCCGGCAGCCGGAGGTGATGCGGCACGGGCCGCCGAGGGCAACGGTGTCGAGGGGCGGCTGGCAGCGGCCGAAGCCGAAGGTGGCGCCCCCGAGGAACACGCCGGCGTACGGGTCGCAGATCCAGCCGGTCTCCCCGCAGCCGCCGTGCGCCTCGTTGCAGTCAGGGGCGCAGACGTTCTTCTCGGCGCCGCGGGCGGGTCCCAGAGACTTGCAGGTGTAGCCCTGGCGCGCGCACGCCTCGGGGCCGGGCGTGCACGTCGCCATGCAGATGCCGCGGTTGTCGGGGTCGGGCACACCGGGCCGGGTGTCGTCGTCGCAGGGGTCGGTGGTCGGCCTGCCGTCGTCGTCCGCTCAGGAGAGGATGCAGGTCCCGCCGTTGCCGCACTCCTCTTCCGTCAGGCAGTCCTGGGTGCAGTAGCCTTTCGGCCAGCCGCCGAACAGGGCGCGTTCGGCGAGGCAGTACGACCCGGCGGCGCAGTCCGAGTGGTGGGCGCACGGTTCCCCGTTCTGACGCCCCGTCGCATCGTGGCAGAGCGGCGGGCGGCCGTGCGTATCGCAGGCCATGTCCGGTTCCGTGCAGTCGGTGTTCGCGCGGCAGAAGGGGAGGCAGACGCGCGGCGCGGAGTCGTCGCCGTCCGGATCGATGCAGCGGTATCCCTCGTCGATGCGGCAGTCCGCCTCGGACGCGCAGCGGCGGAAGCAGGCGCGCACGCCCCCGTACAGCTCGGCGCACGCGGCGACCTCGGCGCCCCCGGGGCAGTCCGCGTCGTCGTGGCACCCGATCGCGGTGCAGTAGCCGTTCGGCGCTTCGATCGCCCAGACCATCGTCAGGCACTCGGCCGGGACCAGGCCGTCGGCGCACTGTTCGGCGAGGCTGCACGGAGCGCCGATCGCCCGGCCGGGAGCGGCGTCGGCCTCGTCCCCACCCGCATCTTCCAGCGCTTCCGGCGGAACGTCCGGCGGCGGGGCGTCGGCCTCCGGCGGGACGTCCGTCTCGCCGGGGACGTCGGCCGGCGGAGCATCGCCGGTCCCCCCGTCGTCCTCGGACGTGGTGGTGGCGGATCCACACGCCGGCAACAGGACAGCGAGCGCGGGCAGGAGCCACCGGACGGATCGTTCGCCCATCGATCACCTCCCATGGCTCATTCCCCCACGGGTCCGCCGTTTCGTCAAGGGTCCGGGCCCGCAGTCCAGGGTGTCGCCGAAGTCCGCATCGCCGGCCGGCGCGAGGCTTCCGGCTCCAGACTTCAGGCTCCAGGAGCGACAGGTCGATCGTGATTCCGCCGGCCTGCAGCCGCGAGCCCGGAGCCTGGAGCCCGTCCGGCATTGGCGGCGGCGACTTCGGCGAGGCCCTGGTCCGCAGTCCGGCTGGCCGTCCCGGTCGTGATCGTGGACGTGATCGTGATCGTGGACGTGACCGTGATCGTGGACGCGCTCGCGCTCGTCCCTCCCACCCTGTTCCGCCCAGACGACACCGAGCCGTTGCTTGGTGATGAGATCCTCGCCATGTGCGATTGGCGGCCGCGGGCCGGCGTGGTAGCGTGAAGGGGCGTTCGGCGGTCGGGCGCGGGTCGCGCGGCGGCCGGGGGAGGGCGGTGGATGCGGGCGACGACGGTGAGCGGCGGCTGGCCGGTGCGGCTGGTGGCGCTGGTCCTCTGCGGTTGCGGCGGGTCTTCGGGGACGGGGGACGACGAGGCGGATGCCCGGGGGGACGTCGCGGGCGAGGCGGAAGCGGCGGGCGAGGCGGAGGCGGCGGAGGAAGACGCGCCGGACGCGGTTCCGCCGGACGCGCCGGAGGCCGGGGCGTGTCCGGTGGCGGGGGATCTGGGGGCCGGCAACCACGAGTTGCGGCTGGAGTGGGGCGGGAGGGACCGCTCCTATCGGCTGCACGTGCCGCCGGGCTACGCCCCGGGCGCGCCGGCGCCGCTGGTCGTCAACCTGCACGGCCTCTCGTCCAACGCCTGGCAGGAGGAGCTGTTCACGGAGATGGACGACGCGGCCGACGCGCACGGGTTCGTCGTGATGTATCCCGAGGGGTATCTCAACTCCTGGAACGCGGGGCTGTGCTGCGGGACCGCCGCGACGATGGGGATCGATGACGTCGGGTTCCTGCGCGCGGCGGTCGCGCACGTGTCGGAGCGGCTGTGCATCGACCCGCGGCGGATCTACGCGACCGGGATGTCCAACGGCGGATACATGTCCCACCGGCTGGCCTGCGAGGCGGCGGACCTGTTCGCCGCCGCCGCGCCGGTCTCGGGCGGGATGGGACTGACGGACTGCGCGCCGGTCCGGCCGATGCCGGTACTGGCGTTCCACGGCACCGCCGACGCGATCGTCCGCTACGACCTCGGCCACGCCGCGTATCTCGGGTGGGCCGCGCGCAACGGTTGCGGCGACACGCTGACCCGCACGACCTACGGCGCGTCGTTCTGCGAAACCTACACCGACTGCGACGGGGGGGTCGAGGTCGGCTTCTGCAGTCTCGACGGCATGGGCCACTGCTGGCCCGGCGGCTCGCGCACCCTCTGCCTCCCGTACCTCGGCGCCTACAGCGACGAGATCGATGCCAACGAGACGATGTGGGAGTTCTTCCTGCGCCACCCGATGCCGTAGCGGCGCCGGTGACCGCGCCCACGCCCGCGACGACGACATCGTCCACGGCCACGCCCACGCTCACGGCAGGGAGCGAGGAGCCGCCGGCTGGATTTGACCCGCGGGACGCGGCGCGTTAGGTAGGGACCCTCCGGGTCGGGTCGGCCCGGAGACGAAGGAGGGCCCGGATGGACCGGATGGCATCGATCGAGATGGCGTTGAAGAACGAGCAGGCCGAGATGGAGTTCTACGCGGGCCACGCGAAACGCTCGAAGAACCCCCTGGCGCGGGGGATCTTCGAGACGCTGGCGAAGGACGAGGAAGAGCACATGCGGCGGATCCGGGGCCTGCACGAGAAGCTGATCGGGCGCGGCGAATGGCCCCGTGACGTTCCGATCGAGGTCGCCGGGACGAACGTCAAGGACGTGCTCGAACGGCTCGCCGGGCTGCCCGAGTCGGCGCAGGGGCACGACGGCGACGACGTCGCGGCGCTGGAACGGGGGCGGGAGTTCGAGGGCAAGGGGACGAAATTCTACGCCGACCTGGCGCAGGCCTGCAGCCACCCGATGGAGAAGAAGTTCTTCGAGTTCCTGTCGCGCATCGAGCGCGAGCACCTCCGATCGATCGAACGGTCGCTCGAGTTCTTCCGCGACCCGAGTTCCTGGAACATGGAGCGCGAGCGTTCGGGGCTCGACGGCGCCTAGCGCGCGCCGGGTTCGTGCGAATCCGCACCACCGTCCGAACGAATCCGCACGTCCCTTGCCCGGAAGGCGGTTCCGCCGCCGCGGACCGATCGACGTGATCGCGGAGGGTTGGCCCGCGGCGGCCGCGACGCCGGCCGCTGGCCCGACTCTTGCCACGCGCGCGTGCGCCCCGGGCCCGGGCGGGAGCGCACGAGCGTCCCGCGGGGCGGGCGGACCGGCGCGACGACGCGGGGCGCCGGCGAGGAGGAAAGATGCGCAGGACGGGTTGGATCGCGACGTTCTGGCTGGTGGGCGTGTGGCTCGCCGGCTGCGGCTGGGGCGACGACGGGGATCGCGACGCGGACGTCGCGGAGGCGGTCGACCTCGGGGACGGCCCGGTCGACGCGGAACCGGACGGCCGGCCGGATGGGGCGCCGGACGGGGAACCGGAGGCGGACGGGGAAGAGGAGGCGGACACGCCGGACGTCGAGGACGTCGAGGACGGGGGCGCCGCGGTCTGCGGCAACGGCGTGCGGGAAGCCGGGGAGGAGTGCGACGACGGAAACGCGGACGACACGGACGCGTGCCCGACGACCTGCGCGGCGGCGCGGTGCGGGGACGGGTACGTCCAGGCCGGCGTGGAGGAGTGCGACGACGGGAACGCGGACGACACGGACGCGTGCCCGACGACCTGCGTTCCGGCGCGGTGCGGGGACGGGTACGTCCAGGCCGGCGTGGAGGAGTGCGACGACGGGAACCGCGCCGACGACGACGACTGCACATCGCTGTGCCGGGTCGCCGCGTGCGGGGACGGACACGTGCGGGCCGGCGTGGAGGAGTGCGACGACGGAAACGCGGACGACACGGACGCGTGCCCGACGACCTGCGTTCCGGCGCGGTGCGGCGACGGGTACGTGCAGGCCGGCGTGGAGGAGTGCGACGACGGGAACGCCGACGACACGGATGCGTGTCCGACGACCTGCGCGGCGGCGCGGTGCGGAGACGGGCAGGTCTGGGCCGGCCACGAGGCGTGCGACGACGGGAATGCGTCGGACACCGACGCTTGCCTCTCCACGTGCGCGGCGGCGCGGTGCGGGGACGGCTTCGTCTGGGCCGGGGACGAGCAGTGCGACGACGGGAACACGATCGACACCGACGGCTGCACGAACGCCTGCACCGCCGCCGGGTGCGGCGACGGCATCGTCCAGGCCGGCGAGGCGTGCGACGACGGCAACACCTCGAACACGGACGCCTGCCTCAACACCTGCCAGAGCGCGAGTTGTGGGGACGGGTTCGTGTGGTCCGGGCACGAGGCGTGCGACGACGGGAATGCGTCGAACACGGACGCCTGCCTCTCGACGTGCGTGGCGGCACGGTGCGGGGACGGGTTCGTGTGGTCCGGGCACGAGGCGTGCGACGACGGGAACGCGTCGAACGCGGACGCCTGCCTCTCGACGTGCGTGGCGGCGCGGTGCGGGGACGGGTTCGTGTGGTCCGGGCACGAGGCGTGCGACGACGGGAACGCGTCGAACACGGACGACTGCCTGACGACGTGCGCGCTCCCGACCTGCGGCGACGGCTACACGTGGTCCGGGCACGAGGCGTGCGACGACGGCGACCTGGTGACCGAGTGGTGCGGGACGGGGACCGACTGTCTGGGTGCCTGCGAGATGTCCGCCGCGCTCTGCGGCAACGGCCGGCTCGACCCGGGCGAGGCGTGCGACGACGGCAACACCAACTCGCGCGACACCTGCACCACTTCCTGCACGAACAACGACCACGGCATCGGCGCCCCGTGCACCTGCACCTCCGGGTGTTCCGACACCAACTTCGCGGCGGGCACGATCGTCGGCTGCGAGAACGTCGTCCCACCGGCGGGGTCCGGCGGGGTCGTCGCCTGCATGCGCAGCATCCACGAGGCGACCTCGGGGACCGACACCTACTACGCGGAGGGGTACTGCACGCTGCTCGCCGTCCGTTGCACGGGCCTGCTCTGCGGGATGGTGCCGCAGCCGGGGAACTTCAACACGCACGCCTGCCCCGCCGGGACGTACCGCATCGAAGACAGCCGGACGGTGATGGGGATGACGATCACCTCGCGGAGCTGCCTCGTCCGCTGCACCGACGACCTCGACTGCCGCTGGAACGCCTACGACACGTTCCGCTCGGCGTGCGGGCAGTACGAGTGCACGGCGCCGCCGGGGGCGCCCGCCGAACGGGTCTGCCTGGACGAGCGGCAGTACTGATCCGGTCGCGGTCGCGGAACCCGCCGGCGTCGCCCGTCGCCCGCGCGGGGCGGGGGACGACCGCCGCCACGTGCAATCGAGCGGGCGGCCGGAGTAGACTCGCCGTCGTTCCGTCCCGGGTCGCCGCCGGCCGCCGGGGGGCCGTGCCGCCGGCCGTGTGGGAGAACGGGCGATGCGCTACTGCGTGAAGTGCGGCAAGGACGTGCGAGAGACCTGGAAGTTCTGCCTCTCGTGCGGTGCCGAGGTGCCGGCGGAGGGGGACCAGGCGCCGCCCGCGGATGGAGCGTCCGTCATCTGCCGCCGGTGCGGCCGGCGCGTCGATCGCGCCGACGCATTCTGTTCGGGGTGCGGCCGGAGCCTGAGCGGCGACGCCCAGACCGCAGACTCGGACGGGGAGATCCGCAGACCGCCCGTGCTGCGGCCCCCGGAGCCGTGCGCGGCCGATCCGGCGGATGCGTTGCGGGAGCCCGGCGCCGGGCGCGCGGATCTCGAGCTTCCGCGGCGGAGGGACCGGGGCGACGAGCGCGGCGCCGGGGGGCGGCCGGGCGCGCGGCCGGCGGTCCTGCTCTCGCTCATCGTGGCCGCGGTGCTCGTCGCCGGGATCGCGAGCGTCCTGATGCACGGCAGCGAGGGGCGGAGCGAGGAAGGTGTGGCGCCCGCGCAGCCGGACCCGGCGGCATCGCACCCCGCCCCCGCCGCGCCGCCGGCGGATTCCATCGGGGCGCTCGAACGGGTGCAGGCCGAGGCCGAGCGGCAGCTCCGGCAGGCCGAGGACGAACTCCGGCAGGCGCTGCGTGCGGCGTCGGCGGAAGCCGACGCGGGGCCGGATGGCGCGGTGGAGACGGCCGCGCTGCCCGATCGGAGCCTGGTCCGGGACCGGATCCAGGGGACCTTCGGGGCCATCCGGGCCTGCGCGGCCGGGCGGACGGCCGTCGTCAACGCCAGGGTCACCTTCGAAGGGACGTCGGGCCGGGTCATCGAGGCGACGGCGGGGGGAGATCTCCCCGACGGGGTGCGGGCGTGCGTCGTCGAGGTGTTGCGTGGCATCTCGATGCCGGCGTTCGCCGACCAAACGTTCACGATCGATTTCTCGGTCGAGGTCGGCGATCCGCGGGCGGAGTCGGGCGGCGGCGATGGATGAGGGGCGGACCGGGTTCGGGGAGCGGCTGCGGGGCGGCCTGGACCGCCTGCGCGCCGGCCTCGCCCCGTGGCGTCACGGCGCGCGCTGGGAGCTGCTGCTCGGCGCGCTCGTCCTCGGCCTGCTCGGCTACAGCTGGATGTACGCCGACATCACCGTCCCCAACGAGCGGACCCGGGCGTACCTCGTGGTGTCGGTCGTCGACCACGGGACGCTGTCGATCGACCAGGCGGTGGAGCGGTACGGGCCGGTGAACGACTGGGCGCGGCGCGACGGCCACTACTACACCGACAAGGCCCCCGGTTCGAGCCTGCTCGGGGTGGTGCCGTACTGGGTGGCCCGCCGCTTCACGAAGGCGGAGGACTGGAAGATCGCCGAGGTGATCAACCTGATGCGCACGTGGGTCATGCTGCCCATCGCGCTCGTCGGGTTCTTCTGGATGCGGCGCCTGCTGCGTCGGCTCGACCAGCCCCCCGCGGTCGTCGACCTCGCGTCGCTGGCCTGGACGCTCGGGACGACCGCCTTCCACTACGGCACGGCGTTCTACGGGCACCAGATCGTCGCGGTCTGCCTGGTCGGGGCGCTGGATCTGGTGCTGCGGGCGGAGCAGGCGGTGGCGGGCGGGCCGCCGTCTCCGTCCGGGGCCGGGGCGGGGGACGCGACGGCGGAAGCCGCGGGCGCGGCCGGGGCGCCGCGACCGCGTCCGTGGAGGGCGTTCCGCCTCCCGGTGCTCGGCGCCGGCTTGCTGGCGGGGCTCGCGGGCCTGACCGAGTACCAGGCCGGGATCCCGGCGGCGCTGCTGGCGCTGTACGTCGTCAGCGGTCCGTTGCGGCGGCGGCCGACGGCGACGGCGATGCTGGTGCTGGGCGCGCTGCCGTTCGTCGTGCTGCTCTTCGGCTACAACACGCTTGCGTTCGGCGGTCCGTTCCGGCTGTCCTACCAGTTCCTGGTCGACCCGGGGTTGCGGGAGCTGCACGGGCAGGGCATCGGCGGTGTGGGCACGCCGCACGCCTCGTACCTGTGGGGCGGGTTGTTCAGCCTGCACCGCGGCTTCTTCACCACCTCGCCGATCCTGCTGCTCGCGCTCCCGGGTCTGGTGTTGCTGGGCCGGCAGGGGCGGCCGCGGCTGGCGGTGCTGCTTGGCGCGGCCCTGGTCTACTTCTTCGCCTTCATCGCCGGGACGAAGATCTGGCACGGCAACTGGTCGTTCGGCTCCCGGCTGCTGGTGCCGGTGATGGGGTGGGCGATGGTGCCGGCGGCGTTCTGCGCGACGGCGCTGCGGCGCTGGCGCACCACCGACGCGATGGTGCGCGGGCTGGCGCTGGCGGGGTTCGCGTACCACCAGGCGGTCCACGCGGTGTTCCCCGAGCTGCCGGAGAACGCGACCAACCCGGTGATCGACGCGGTCCTGCCCGCGCTGCGCGGCCCGCACGTTTCGCCGAACCTGGCGACGCGCCTGTTCGGCTGGCACGGGCGGCTCAGCCTGCTGCCGCTGCTCCTGCTGGCGACGCTGGCCGGCGCGGCGATGCTGCGGGGCGTCGGGGAGCGGCGTTCGTGGGACGAGCGGGCCGGGTTCGTCGCCGCGGCGCTCGGCACGGCGCTGGTGCTGGCGCTGATCGTGCTGATCCACAAGCCGGGGTGGAACCCCGGCGACGTGCGGTGGTTCACCGACTGGCTGGCTCACCTGGCGCAGGTCGAGGACTCGGTGCGGTAGCGGGGTGCTGCAGCGCCCGCAGCACGGCGTCGAAGCAGAAGTGGCGCGCGCCCGCGTTTTCGGCGCGGATCGAGACCACCAGGTCGCGCGGCGCGCCGTCGGGGACGGTCAGTTCGACCGCGTGCCACGCCGCCTCGTTCGGCGCCTCGAGCCGCCGGAGCAGCACGTTGCCGGCCTGCACGGTCACCTCCACCGGTCCGCCGTCCTTGGCCGTCGCGGCGGCGTCGGTGATCCCGTAGCGGAACGTGAACGTCGGCTCGACCCCGGCCAGCGCGGCGGGGAACGTCAGCTCGATCGTCGCCTGCTCGCCGAGCGGGTGGGCCCAGATCGCCTGGCGGACCTGTCCGCCGAGCTTCTCGCGCGTCTCGCGGATCTCCTGGTACGGGCGCGGGCCGCAGACGAGCGGCGGGCCGTCGCCGCGGCGCGCGCAGTCGTACGGTTCGCCGGTCTTCGGCCGCACGCGCGCCCGGGCCGTCTCCAGCCGGTCGTGCAGGTAGACCAGATCCGCCGCCCCGGGCGGCTCGAAGAGGTAGACCTCGTAGTGGCCGAACGCGGCGCGCGAGCGTTCCTCGTAGCGGTCCCGGATCTCCCGGAGCTTCCGTTCGTCGCCGTCGCGCGTGCAGTAGACGTACCACAGCCGCCGCCAGCCGCCCTCCACGAGCTGCGGTGTAAGGACGGGCGGCGCCTGTTCGAGCCCGTCGAACCGGCGCAGCGACTCGCCGGTCCAGGCGTGGTTGAACTGGAGCACGTCGCCCGGGCGGAAGCGGGCGCGGACGTAGTCGTGGACCTCGCGGGTCCAGGACGGGTCGCCCGGCTCGGCGACGAGCAGCGCGTAGGCGGGGAGCGCCGCGGCGGCCGCCACGAAGGCCGCCTGGACGGCGAACGCGCGCCACCACCGGCGCCGCGAGCCGCGTGCGGGCGGCGCGTCCGGTCGAACGGCTCCGGCGTGCGGTGCGTCGGGTTCTGC